>CAYOKE010000006.1:0-35716 GCA_964404515.1 uncultured Gammaproteobacteria bacterium
TGGCTCCCGGGGTGGGATTCGAACCCACGACCAATTGGTTAACAGCCAACTGCGCTACCGCTGCGCTACCCGGGAATATTAAATTTTAAAACAAGAAAAATAGGTTTAACTATTTTCCTTATTTATTCTAACAAATTAGGCTATTTTGTCAATAACAATTTATTTGCTTAAATTGTAGGAAATTTCCTCTAATTGACTGGTATATATACTCTGCATCTTCTCGCTCATCTTTTTGGCCCTGTCTCCATTAATTGTGCCGCTGCTGCCATCTGACATATCAATATAACTAGCAGTCTCGTCTTCATTAAATATCACAACCTTAACTGGCTCCGGTTCAACGCTCCAGACCACCTCAGCTTCTGAGGCTAACTGGTCTCCATCTTGAAAAATATACAAACCATTATCAACTAAACCGTGCCTATCCTTATTGTTAATTACGATGCGATCCAAGGAGCCGTTGCTATTATCATCATAAAATGATTTCTCTCCATCATTAGTCATTAAAATAACATATTTGCCATCCTTAGCAACTACAACCTCCTGCCCAGAAGCTAATTTAAGGGTCTTGATTTCGCGACCATTAAGCGTTCTGGTTTCTTTCCCATCAGTCTTAGGCATAGCCTCATTAATTTTCATTAAAGCCGCCTGTGCTAATTCAATATTGTGTTTTGTATCTACGGGCTTTTCGCTGCCGCCCTCAGAAGACGCTTTAGCCTCCTTTAACGGGCCTACTAACATGGCCAAAAGCATAGCTACCTTAGCGGCACCTTCCACAGAGCTAACAATTTTTTCTTTCAAGCTACGACGCTTAGCGCTAAGGTCAGCTTGCATAAATGATTTTTCCATCATACTTTTTGTAATGATTTTATATATTAATCTATACTTATTATTTTATAAATTTTTTTACCACTAGCTGCTTGAACCTCAACTATCTCATTAAGCTCGCGACCCATCAGTGCAGCCCCTAAGGGCGAAAGATGGGAAATGATGCCTCTCCCGGGATCGCTTTCGGTCGAGCCCAGGATAGTATATTCCTTCTCCTTCCCGTCCCTTTCAAGAATCACCCGGCTCCCCACTTGCACCTTTCCGGTCCCTTCCTCCGCCTGGATGATGACTGCCACCTTGAGCTGATTCTCAAGGTCCAGTATCCGCTGATTCAGACCCCGTAAACGGCCCTTGGCAAGCTGATAGCCGGCATTCTCCGAGAAATCCCCCATCTCGGCCAAACGCTTCACTTCCTCGGCCAATCCCGGCCGGGAATTCCGCATCCTCTCCAGCTTCAGAGACAGTTCCCGATATTTCCCCGGAGTGAGATAGGGGTCTTTGGGCTCAGGCCGCTTCTCGCCTCTTCTCGTCGGCACCCTCATAGCAAGAGGTGGCTGATGAACTTGCCGGCCAGAAAGCTGAAAGCGATAACGAGCACGCTGATGGAGAGATGCTCTAATATCATCCGAACCGGATTCTTCCGGTTAACCCTGGCGATATAGTAGTTCAAGGCGATAAGGATGATGAGCCCCCAAGCGATTGCCGCTACCATTGCTGTAAAGCCTGACAAGAGCAGTATCGGCACCAGGAAGGTGAGAGCGAAAACGAACTTAAAAAGGAAAGTATAGCCGGTCGCTTTCCAGACCTCCCGATGGCTGAAGTTCCCTTCCGACTCCTTAGCCAGATGGACGCCGAGCGCGTCAGAAAAAGCATCGGCGATCGCAATCGTCAATATGCCGACCGCCACGACCAGACGCGAACCAGTACCAGCCTCGAGCCCGATGATGAGCCCCAAGGTCGTGATGCTGGCCGAAGTCAGGCCGAAGCTTATCCCTACTTTCTCTGTCTTATCCATATATAATCTTTATCTATTAGCCTTCACCTTCCTCACCCAACCCGCACCGGCATCGACTTCGATCGAATCGCCATCTTTGAATATCTTCGTCGCCGATTTGGTAGCGATGAGACAGGGTTTCCGGAGTTCCCGGCTGACGATGGCGGCATGGGATAGCAACCCGCCTTCATCAGTCACAATAGCTGCCGCCTTCCGTATGGCCGGCATAAAGTTAGCCGTCGTCATGGGCGATATCAGGATATCCCCTTTCCCCACCTTGGCTAAGTCCTTGGTAGTAAACACTAATTTCGCTTTCCCCTTAGCTTGTCCGGGGTTAGCAACTCGTCCTCTTAGAAGACCGCTCACCGGTTTGGCCTCGTCTTCTATGAAGCGATAGCCGGTCCTTTTGGCATAGGCGGCCAAGGTCTCAACCCGTCCATACTTATTCGCTACGCAGACATAGTTCTTATAGCGCTTTTTCAATTCTGCCAAGCTCGGGATCCTATCTAGCTCCTCATAGCGGATGACGTTCACATAGTCCTTGGCCCGCGGAAAGAGCTTCCGGAGAGTATTAACGAAGACCCGATTAGAAGCCGAGAAATATTCATCGCTATCGCGAAGCGCATACGATTTGCGCCTGATAGACACCGGGATTCCTTTCTCGCCGGCCATATAGAGGACAAAAAGGTCGCCAATCATGTTCCCTAAAACCGCAGCCACGAAGCGCTTGAGCTCAGACAGGTTTTTCAAAATACCGCGCTGCCAGATTTTCCGGAGCGCCTTCTTTTCTCTCTCGAACCGGGCGAGCATGGCTAAGGCTGCCCGCGGCTTCTCCTGGCTGAATCTGATGAATTCCCGGCGGATATAGTCGACCGCCCGGTCATTCTCCCAGATCTCGCAGGTGCCGTTATGGATATAGTCGACGACCGAGGGGCGGTGCGGATTCTGAGGCACAATTTCCATTAGGCCGTCTTCCATGCAGATCGGCCAGAGCTGCTGCAGGATAAGAGCCGTGTCCCGAGTGAAATTCTTATGGAAAACCAGTTTCCCCTTAGTCATATATTAGTAGTCCCTGAGTTTCTCGAGTCCCTTGAACTTCCGGATCTTCTCCAGGGCCTTCGATTCTATTTGCCGGATACGCTCGCGAGTAACTTCAAATTCCTGGCCGACTTCTTCTAAAGTATGGGCCACGCCGTCAACCAAGCCAAAACGCATTTCTAAGATCTTCTGCTCGCGCGGCGAGAGCTGAGCAATGATATTCTTCACATAGTCACGTAATAATTGCAAAGCGGCGGCCCGGTCCGGGGTCACGTTCTTCACGTCCTCGATGAAATCCTCGAGGGTGGAATCTTCCTCATCATCGCCGATCGTCGTCTCGAGCGAAATCGTATCCTGGGAAATCTTCATGATATAGCGAATCTTATCGAGCTCTTCGCCCATCTCGGCGGCAATCTCATCGGCTAAAGGTTCGCGGCCCAATTCCTGAATCAGGTTACGCTGCACTTGCTGGAACTTATTGATCGTCTCCACCATATGGACCGGGATGCGGATGGTGCGCGACTGGTCGGCTAAGGCGCGTGTTATCGCCTGCCGTATCCACCAGGTGGCATAGGTCGAGAACTTATAGCCTTTACGGTATTCGAATTTCTCCACCGCCCGGAAGAGGCCGATGTTCCCTTCCTGAATCAGGTCGAGGAGGCTCATGCCTTTCGCACCGGCGAACTTCTTGGCAATCGAGACGACGAGACGCAGGTTGGCTTCGATGATTTTCTTCTCTGCTTCTTTTTCGCCCTTCTCCTTGCGTTTAGCGAGCTCGACTTCCTCTTCCTGGGTGAGGAGCGGCACCTTGCCTATCTCCTTCAGGTACATCTGGATCGAATCAGCGTTCAGCTTCGAAAGATCGATGTTGAGGGCCGCTTGGTGGGCGGCGGCGCGGCCGGTAAGGGGCGGCTCTTGGGCCTTCTTCTCCGCCATATCCAAGATGCGTCCCGAATCCTCGATGATCTTCAGGCCGCTCTTCTGGAGCTGCCCCAGGAAGACGTCGTAGTCATAGACATATTCCTCTACTTCTGGAAAAAGGTATAGGAGTTCAGTCTCGGTAATAAAACCGCGCAAGCGCCCCTTGTCGATGAGCTTCTTCATCTGGGCTTCGGTCGGCTTGACTATCGGCTTCGGCGCTTCCTTAGCTTTAACCTTGATTGGCCGGGAAACGACCTTCTTGGCCGGCTTTTTAATCTTTTTTCTGCTAGTATTAACCGGCTTCTTGACTGGATTTTTTCTAGCTACCGGCTTCTTAGCTTTCTTCGGCTCTTTCTTAGCCATATTTTGAAATTAGATATTTACTTATTCGAAACTTATCGCTTTTAATTCCTCGGTCAGGTTCTTAAGCTCGGCCATGAGGAGCTTCAGGTCTGCCTCGTGTCCGGCCTCTTCCGCTTTTCCGATCGCCTTCTCTAGGCGCTTGATCTTCTTCTGGCAGCCATATTTCTTGAGGTCGACCATGATCTTGATCGCCTCCCCTTTGGCCTGACTGTAGTCGTGGCTATAGAAATCCTTCTCGCCTAGGAGGACGAGCTTATCCAGGAACTTCTCGCTCCCGCCGCCTAGCTCTTCAAGGTGCAAGCGGAAGGTCTCGTAATCCAAAAGGGCAGCTTTATTATAATAGATAATGAGGTCCTTGTAAAACCTAGCGTTCTCTTCCCCGGCCAGGAAATCCGGCTCTAAGCGGCTGACCGCATAGCTGATCAGGTCAGGAAAACGGACTATGAGGGCCAGGAAGAGCTCAGATAGGCGTTCCTCGCGGGTTAGCCTGATGATATCGGGTTTCTCTCCTAGGTTAGATACGGATCCCACTTGCTTGATCTTCTCCCGGTCAACCAGGGATTTCTTCTTATTAAGCTCTTCCCTCAAGACATCCTCCCTGATGTCTGCCAGCTCGCTCGTCTTCTTAATCCAATTATCTTCCTCAATGCTGTTCCTTACCCGCGCGAGCTTGGACAGGAAGAGGTCGATCGCCTTCTTCTTGTCGGCGATATTCTCCAGGTCTATCCCGGAGAAGATAGAGGCGAAAAAATATTCCATCAGCATCTTCTTGCCGGCGATCGCCGCCCGGAAGCCGGCCGGGTCCTTCTTCAGGGCCTCGTCCGGATCCTTGGCGTCCTTTACCTCGATGATGAAGATATTGAGGTCTGAGGTCTCCCCGTCGGCCAGATAGAGCTGCCGGGTGCCGCGGGAATCAAGGCCTGCTTCGAATTTATATTTCTTCTTGTCTACCAAATCTCCTCCTCGTTCGCTCGCCATCAATCCGGCGCTATCGGAATCCAGGGCGAAAGCGATATTCTTCGTGAATCTTTTTATGAGCTGGATCTGATCCAGGGTCAAGGCTGTGCCGCTCGAAGCGACGACGTTACCGAAGCCGTAGCGATGGCAGGCGATGGCGTCCATCTGGCCTTCGACCACGATCGCCAGGTCCTCCTTCCGGATCTCCGCTTTCGCCTTGTTGAGGCCGAAGAGGACGCGGCTCTTGTCATAGACTTCGGTCTGCGGGCTGTTGATATACTTCCCCAGCTTCTCGGTCTTCTCCTTCTTCAGATTGACCCGGGCGGTGAAAGCGACGATGTTGCCGTTTATATCCCAGATCGGGAACATGATGCGGTCGCGGAAGCGGTCATAATATCCCCGGCCGCGCTGGCTCAATCCGCTCTGGTCCTTCTTGACCGTGAGCCCGGCCGCGAAGATCTCCTCGTCCGTATACTTCTGGCCGCTAAGGGGCCGCTGCTTCAAGAAATTATATAAGCTGTCCCAGGCGTCAGGGCTGTAGCCTAGCTGCCAGTCCGCAATCGTTTCCTCGCTCAGCCCGCGGCCGAGAAGGTATTCCTTGGCCGCGCTCCCAACCGGAGTCGAAAGGAGATGGCGATAATATTTGCCGGCCAGCTCCAAGATATCCAGGGTACGGTTGCGCCGGGAATAGCTTTCCGGATTCTCATACTTCAAGGTCACGCCGGCTTTCGGCGCTAGCAGGCGCATCGCTTCCATGAAACCCAAGCCTTCCTTTTCCATCACGAAGGCGAAGATATCGCCGCCCCGGCCGCAGCCGAAACAATGCCAGATCTGCTTCTCCGGGGAGATGACGAAAGACGGCGTCTTCTCGTTATGGAACGGGCAGAGCGCCTGAAAATTCGCGCCTACGGCTTTTACCGGCACGTATTCCCTGATCACTTCGACGATATCCAGTTTTGACTTCACCTCTTCGGCTTGGGTCATATCCTAACGGCCGGAATCCTGGTCTAGGAAATCCGGCAATAATATATTACGCAAACGGGCGGCTTCGTTTTCTACGACCTCCCCGTCGTATTCGGCGTTATGGCGGCTATAGCCCTCATAGCCAGGCCGCTTCTGATCGAGATGCAAATTAAAAACGACCCGCTCTTCCCCGTCCCCCCCTTTCTCCTCGTCGAAATAGACGTGGAAGCGGGGATAGAAGTCGCGCGTCAGGCGCCGGGCGAAGCTGATATGCCCGGCTTCCCGGTCGGAAATGAGGGCATAGCCGGCATGCCTAAGCCAGGTCGTCGGCGTTTCTCCCAATTGTCTTTTCTTGGCGATTATCTTCATCTTTTCCTTCCCTGAATATTATGAATTTATAGACTAAGAAATTATAGAAAGCGAGCGCGACATTGACGATGATCTGGGCCAGGAGATACCAGATATGGAGACGGCTGACGAGCAAGTGCATCAGCCAGCCGTTCATAGTGAGTCCCAGGAAAGCGTTCAAGAAGTATAGGAATAGCTGGCCAGCTACCTGCTTATCATAGTTGCGGAAAGTCCAGAATTTCTGCAGCGTGAAACTAACGACAAAGGACAGGACGAAGGCTAAGCTGGTCGAGAGGACGATATGCCAGTGCAGCAGGCCGTGGAAGACGAAGAGGAAGACCAGGTCCGAACCGCCAGCGAAACAGCCAGAGATGATGAATTTAAAAACAGACTTGCGCGCTTCGCAGAAACTATAGAGCTTCGGCAGGCGGCCGGAAAAAAGCTGGCGGAAGCGGTGATAGAGATTGTTGATCAGGGGCATAAATTATGTTTTGTCGTTAGCGGCCCTCCCGCCGCACTTTAGTGGCCTTATCGCGGCCAGATATAATTTTGAAAAACCCAATTGACAAGAGTCTTGCTTTCCCGGAACCGTTCGTTCTTGCCAGCGCTCCCCAGGACGACAGAAATCACTTCCCGGCCGTTTTCATCCTGGAAGCGGCCGACGAAGCAATAGCCGGCCTGGTCGGTATAGCCGGTCTTCCCGCCCAAGACCTCAAAAGAGTTCTGGGCTGGGTCGAAAAGCAGGTAATCAGTCGACTCGACTTTCTTCTCTCGGCCGTCCAGGGTCGAAAATTCATAATCCTTGCGGGCCGTCGCCTGCCTGATCTCTTCCTTAGCCAGAGCGGCTTTGGCTAAAAGCGCCACTTCCCGGGCGGTCGAAACGTTCCGGTCGCTCAGCCCCACCGGATCAGTGAAACTCGTCTTCCCTAACCCGAGAACCTTAGCCTTCTCATTCATCTTCTTCACGAAATCTGCTTCGCTTAAGCCGCTGGCGTGGACGAGAGCGGCCGTCGCCCCATTATCAGAAGCGACTAAGCTGGTATAGAAGATATCCTTCACTTTCACTGCCTCGCCTCGGAACAGGTTGAGGCGTCCTCCAGCAACATTGTCTTCCGGGGCGATCGTATAGACCGTATCCCAGCCCGGATTGTTCTCCAAAAAGACCAGGGCGGTCATGAGCTTGGTGATGCTGGCGATAGGCTGAACCGTGTCAGCGTCCTTGCAATACAGGAAGAAGCGGTCCTGGGACGCCAAGACCGCGCCCCGCTTGGCGGCAATCGTCGTGGTGGCTGCCCCCGGCTTCAAGGAAACTATCTCGGCCTCCGGATTCGTGACGGCGGAAAAGCCAGACAGCCAGAAGACAGCCGTGAATATCAGGTTAAGCAGCAGTTTCCAAAGCATGGTTTTGCACTTCGGTTAGCGTTTCCACCCGGTTCAAACGCTCGTAATCCGGCAGCTCTCCTAGGTTAGAGAGGCCGAGGAAACGGATGAAATCAGGAGTAACAGTATAATAATTCTCGTCCTTCGTCTTGTCGAGTTTCTCTTCGATGAGGCCGCGCAGGAGCAGATTACGGAGGATGAGGCTGCAGTTCACGCCCCTTATCCGCTCGATCTCCAGCTTGGCGATTGGCCCGCGATAGGCGATGATGGTGAGCGCCTCGAGGCTCGGCTGGGAAAGTTCGCCGGTCGCTTCGTCCTGCAGGAATTCCCGGACTAGCGGCGCATTATCAGCTGCGGTCGTGAGCTGGTACTGGCTGTTGGCCTTAATGAGCGCCAAGCCGCGCTCCCCGGTTTGGTAATCGTTGAATAATTCTTCCAAGGCCTCTTCCGCTTCTTTCACTTTGGCCTTAGCGATGTTAGCCAGCTCTTTCGCGCTCAAGGGCTTGATGGCGACGAAGAGGAGGGATTCTAATTGGGATTTTAGGGACATAATGTTTATTCGAATCTTAACAGGTCGAGATTCTTCTTCACTTCATTATATTTGAATATTCCGCCGTTCATGGAAAGATAGATGCCTGGTTCAAGGCTGGAGAAAGAAGCGATGCTATAGCCGAGATTGAAGGGGGCGTCGGAGGCGGAGAATCCGGTTATCGGGATCATAGAGCCGGTGATGATTATCTTTTTGCCGGACTTCCCTGCCGGAAAATTCTCTTCCAGAAATTCGGCCGTATCCGCCATCGTAAAGGTACCATGGGTTATCAGGATATTATCATGGGCCGCTTCCTTAATCCGTTGCCCTAGCCTCTCCCGATCGCCAGCCGTTATCTGCCGGCTATCCTTCTCGCAGACCAACTCGATGCTATAGGTGAAATGGGGCTTGATCAGATTCTTGAAATAGCTGTCGATCGAAGAATCAACCTTCATCAGCTCTTTGTTGATCTTGTCGTAGGCCGGATCGATGAATTCGATCGTGCCGCCCATCTTGATGATGTGGACATGGCTCTTTAGCATATCATTAGTTATTACGCACGATGTTTATCTCCCCGAACAGATCGTCCTGCTCGAAGGAAAGCTCCTTCTGCTTGGCTAGCTCGAGGACGGCCAGGAAACTGACGATGACTTCGGTCTTGGTACTGGCCGACTTGAGAAGGCGGGAAAAATTGACCTTGATCTTGTCGAGGAGCATCTTCCGGATGAGGGAAATCTTCTCGTCGATGCTTATCTTCGGTTCCAGCTTCCCTTCTGGCAGCTTCGCTTCCACCTGTTTCTTCAAGGTCTCGACTATCTTCTCTAGGACTGCTTTGAGCACTTCCGGCGTCACCTTGGCGGGCGGCGAGAAGACCGGTAGGTTGAATTGCGACCGGCGATTCTTGAGGAGGGGCGGCAGATAGAGAAAATCCTTCTTCAGGGCGAGCGCCTTTATCTTCTGGCTGGCAGCTACGAACTCCTTGTACATCCGGAGCTGCCTCTCCAAGTCGTCTATCCCCTCCTCCTCTTCGGCTGAATAGAGGTATGGTAAGAGAGCCTTGGATTTCAGGTACAGGAGCTTAGCAGCTATGACTAAGAAATCCGCCATCTCTTCCGGGTCAATGCCAGACGCGCTGCGCAGGTAGTCGATATACTGGTCGGCGATCTTAGCGAGCGCAATCTCCGTGATATCCATCTCTTCCGTCTCGATGAGGCTGAGCAATAGCCCGAGCGGACCGGAGAACTTTTCCGTCTTAAATTCCATCATAATCAGATGGCTGGGACGGCCTTGACCGTATTCCAAAGCATGCCCTTCAGGCATTGGTAGCCGGCACCGTGCTCTTTCTGGCCGGAAGGATATGAGACGGCCCGCTTATCACCTTCCCGGCTATCAGTCCGGAAGACGGCGCAGAATTGGAAATCGTTATCGCCCAATTTCTGATAGAAGATCGGGATATTGGTTTCCGGATCGATTAAGGACTGGGCATCGATATAGATATCTTTCTCCTTCTGGATCATTGCTAGGTTGTCGGGCAGCTTCTTGTAGCGGTCATAGTAGCTGTTGACCGCGCTTTCCAGGCTATAGATATTATTGACCACAATCTGGTCCAAGCGGCGGTTCCGGGCCTGGGCCGGAGATTCGACGAAGAACCAGGAAGCGACGAAACTGGCGCTGACAATAGCCAGAGAAGCGAAGAAGAAGATCTTCATGACCTTATCGCTCTTCGTCGCTTCTTCGCGCCGGATGTCGTAGAAATAGAAAGAGAAGACCGCGCCGGCGATGACGAAGACCGTGATAGCCTTCCAGACGAACTGGCCGGTTAAGTCGCCGGACAGGAAACTGTTAATCACGCTGATAAATACTCCCAGAATAATCAGAGCGGAAACTAGGATGGTCAGGTAGGTCAGCCAGCGGCGGATACCAGAGTCCTTGTCTAATTCTCCTTTCTTCAGGCCGCGATAGACCAGGTTGATGATGAGATAGAAGATCGGCGTGGCGATGAGGATTGCCGAGATGGCGAACTTGAGCATCTCATCGTAATTACCGCCAGCCGAATTCAGGGCGTCGGGAATCGTCTTGTCGATGATGCTGAAAGCGATCATCCCGACCGAGAGTGCCATGAAGATAAGGGCGACGAGCGAAAGGAGGTAATAGAACGCGTATTTCGCGTTATGCTTGTTATTCATATTATTCTCATGCCCGTCCCGGACCGCTAAGACGATGAAGGTCGCTAGTAGCGCCAGAGCGGGCAAAATTATGAAAGTTATGATGATCATATCAGAATTCCGCATTCTTGGGCGTGCGCGGGAACGGGATGACGTCGCGGATATTGGCCATGCCGGAAAGATACATGACGAGGCGCTCAAACCCCAGGCCGAAGCCGGCATGCTTCACCGAGCCGTACTGGCGCAGGTCCAGATACCAGGCATAGTCCTTAGGGTCGAGCTTCATTTCCTGCAGCCGTTTCTCTAGGTAATCAAAGCGCTCTTCCCTCTGGCTGCCGCCGATTATCTCGCCTACGCCGGGAACGAGGAGGTCCATAGCCGCCACGGTCTTCCCGTCGTCATTGAGGCGCATATAAAAAGCCTTGATATCTTTAGGATAACCGGTCACGAAGACCGGTTTCTTGAAAACCTGGTCTGTCAGGTAGCGCTCGTGTTCGGTCTGCAGGTCTATCCCCCACTTGACCGGATAGGCGAACTTCTCGCCGGACTTCTCCAAAATCTCGATTGCTTCCGTATAGCTGATACGCCCGAATTCGGAAACCAAGATATTCTGCAGGCGTTCGCTGATGCCTTCGTCGATGAACTTATTGAAGAATTCCATCTCTTCCGGCAATTCTTTCAGGACATATCCGATCAAGTATTTTAGCATCTTCTCGGCGAGCGCCATGTCATCTTCGAGGTCGGCGAAAGCCATTTCCGGCTCCATCATCCAAAATTCGGAAGCGTGCCTGGTGGTATTGGAATTCTCCGCCCGGAAGGTCGGGCCGAAAGTATAGACCTTGCCTAGCCCGGCGATGAGGGCTTCGGCGTTGAGCTGGCCGCTCACGGTCAGCCCCGCCTTCTTTCCGAAGAAATCCTGGCTATAGTCTATCCCGCCCTTAACGTCCTGAGGGATGGCTTTCAGGTCCAGAGTCGTGACCTGGAACATCTCGCCGGCGCCTTCGCAGTCGCTCGTTGAGATGATCGGGGTCTGGACATAGCTGAAACCTTCTTCCTGGAAGAACTTATGAATCGCGTAACTGAGCGCCGAGCGCAGCCGGAAGACGGCGCTGAAAGTATTGCTGCGGCCGCGCAAGTGGGCGATAGTGCGCAGGAATTCGAAGCTATGCTTCTTCTTCTGGAGCGGATAATCGGCCGGCGAAGCGCCGAGGATCTCGATCGCTTCCGCTTTCAATTCGAAAGACTGGCCGGCGGCTGGCGACTTGACGAGCCGGCCCAAAACGCTGACTGAGGCGCCGACGCCGGTTTTTTCCACTTCGGAAAAATTCTTGAGGCCGGACGCGAAGACGACTTGGAGCCCCTTGAAGAAGCTGCCATCGTTTATCTCCATGAAGCTGAACTCTTTCGAGGACCGGACAGTGCGCACCCAGCCGGCAACGGCTATCTCCCGTTCAAGATAGCGGGCGCTGTCACGATATAGCGATTTGATTGATATCTTAGTCATATGGGTTAGGGATTCAAGCGCTTGACGTCGCGCGGCAGGAAGCAGGCTTCCTTGACGTTACTAAGGCCGAGCAGCTTCATTACGATGCGGGCCGGCCCGATGCCGACGCCGCCATGGTTCGGGCAACCATAGCGGAAGAAATTCAGGTAGTCTTCCAATTCTCCAAGATCCATACCCTTTTCCTCGGCCTGCTGCTTGAGAACCTCGATTCGATGCTCGCGGATAGCGCCGGTCGTCACTTCCAGTCCCTGATAGAGGAGGTCGAAGCTCTTGGTGAGCGTCGCATCATCCTCGCGGCGCATATGATAGAAAGGCCGAGCAGCGACTGGGTAATCGGTCACGAAGACGAAGTCATGCCCGGTTTCCTGTTTCACCATCTCGCCTAAAGACTTCTCTTCTTCGGTCGAAAAATCGAATTCCTTCTCGCCTTTCACGCCGGCCGCGCCTAGCTTCTTCTTAGCGTCGGCGAAAGTCATCTTCGGGAAGGGCTTAGTTGGTATATCCAGCGGCAAGCCGAGATCAGCCTTCACTCTCTGGAAACTCTTGATGAGGAGGTCTTCTTCCATGGCCATCAGGTCGGAATGCGAGCTAATGTATGACACCTCGAAATCCCAGCCCGTAAATTCGGTCACGTGCCGGCTGGTATATGACAATTCGGCGCGGAAGACCGGGCCAACCATGAATACCTTCTCGAAGCCGCTCGCCATCGCCATCTGCTTATAGAACTGGGGGGATTGGGAGAGATAGGCTTGGCGGTCGAAATATTTGACCGCGAAGACTTCCGAACCGGTTTCTGAGGCCGTGCTCATGAGGCAAGGGGTATAGATCTGCCAGAAACCGTTGTCTTTGAAGTATTCGCGCGCCCCTTCTTCCAGCTTAGTCCAAACCTTGAAGACGAGCCGATTCTCATCGCGGCGTAAATCCAGCCAGCGCCAATCAAGGCGGTTCTCCAGGTTCGCTTCGTTATCGGTCTTGGTCAGGACCGGAATCGGCAAATTCTCGTCAGCTAAGGAAATAAGGCTTGCCTCCTGGGCAGCCAACTCATAATCCTTCTCGGCAACCGTTTCGCCTTTCTTGGCCGGCTTCTCCTGCAAAGTGCCAGTGACTTCGATTACGCTTTCCAGGTTCAGTTTCTCGGCTAAGTCATAGGCTCCGGTGCCAGAAACGAAAACTATCTGCATCGTGCCGGAGATATCGGCCAAATCGACGAAGATAACACCCTTATGGGCGCGGCGGTTACGGACGAAACCAGCGACAGCCACCTTTCCTTGGCCGAATTTTTTGGCTTCAGCGATTAAAATCCTTGGCATATAACTAAATTAATTCCGGCCCTTCTCGGGCCTGAATTCGTTTAAAAATAGTAATATTCAACTATCTAAATATTACCGCATTCGGAAGATTTTATCAAGGAAACAGGAAGATGATAATTTGTCTTGTATTTTAGCTAGATTTAAATAAAAAAAATAGAACATTTTGCTAATTTTTTCGCATTGACAATTAGTTTTAATAATAGTATTATTCTATAACAACAATCGTTTTCTCAAAAACCATCCCCCATGAAAAAGACTAATCATCTTTGGTATTTTGCCCTATCGATCTTGATCGCTATCGTCACCGCGGTAGCCTGTGTCCCATTAATCGCCCCAGCCGCATTCGGATATGCCCTGGGGAATGTTACCCGGTCGCATTTCGGTAAAGCCATCCTCTGGTGGCCATTGATATTCCTTCTGGCCGATGTAACCGGCTTAGTTGCCTCGTTCTTCCTTTTCATCAATACGGGCATCCCCTGGCCGTTCTTATTGGCCATAACAGCCAGTAACATCGCGGTTACCGTCCCTCTATTCTTTGTCGGACGCCGGCAATATGAAAAAGGGATAGTGATAATATAGGGGCAACAAATAAGCTGCTAACAGCAAAAAAGCCGATGGTCACTCCGTCGGTCTTTTTCTTTTCCTTATACTCCCGATCAAAAATTATACTTCAAGAATTTCTCTGTCAGCCGGAACAGTTCCTTCACCGTCTGTTTGCTGACTTTCAACCGAGCGACCGGGCCAAGCTTATCGCCCAAAATTAGGCGCAAAAGCCGGATGGCATTATCGGAAACCGGCAGCATTTCCGGCCGACCTGCCAGCTTCTCCTTAAGGAAACAGCTGGCGTCGACGAGGCCGCCGTCCTGGAGGTGGAAATAGTTCTTCCCGGATAATATCTTCTCCTGGCCGATGAGGCAACGGTATAGTTCCGGCTGGTAGCCCAGCTCAGCCAAGAGCTTCCAGGCCCAGAGGAGATAGAAAAGCTCGCCGATCTCGCGGTTGAAATCCTGGACCGGATAGGCGTCGACGGTTTCGAGCCATTTCAGAAACAAAAAAAACAGGCCGGGATCGGCTTGGTTCTCCTTGACCAGGCGGTTGAAGAGAGCGGCCGCCCGACCGGCATAATATAGCTTATTGAGGTCGTCCTTGAGATTGAGGAAAGCGCGGCGCCCAATAGCGCTACCGACGTAATCGAAGCCCTTCCCCCTAATGACCATAAGGTCTATCAGGCTTATCGGCTCTAAGTGGCCGGCTAATTTCGAAGCTGGTTTCTTGGCGCCGCGAGCGACGAGCGTGAGCTTGCCAAAATCCCTGGTATAGATAGTAACCAAGGAATCGCTCTCGCGATAGGCTTGGCGGCCCAAAACTATGGCCGTTGTGTTCCTGGTCTCTTCCATAGCCCCGGCTTAATTGCTGTCCAAGTAATCCTGAAGGATAATCGTCGCTGCGACTTCGTCCCTTTCCGCCTTAGTCTTGGCATCGCCTGACAAGGCGTCAGCCGCTAGGCTGCTCAGCCTCTCGTCCAGGAGCTCGACCGGCTTCCCGCTTTCAATCTTCAGCCGGTCGACGAAATTCTGCCAGAGCGGGTTGTCGGCTTCCGCTCCGCTCATTTTCCGCGGTCGGCCGATGACGACAACATCCATCCCTTCCTCAGCGATGACAGCCAAGACTTCCGCCAGGCTAGCAACGGTCTTAAGCGGCAAGGCGATTGAGGTCTCGGCGTCCGCGGCCGCGAGGCCGATCCGCTTCTCCCCCCAATCGATGCCCAAATATTTTCTATTCTCTTCGCTCATAGGCTTATTTAGTAAGCACTTCGCTGCCGTCTTCCGTGATGGCGATCGTATGCTCGAAATGGGCGCTCAGGGACCCGTCCTTAGTCAGGATGGTATAGCCATTCGGGTGTACCTTGATGTGCCAGTCGCCAGCGTTGATCATCGGCTCGACGGCGATTACCATGCCCGGCCGGAGGACGATATTCTCTTTCGCCTTCTCACTGATCTCGAAATTGAAGACATCCGGATCTTCGTGGGCATAGTAGCCGACGCCGTGGCCGACCAGGTCGCGGACGACGCCGTAACCCTGGCTTTCAGCATACCCCTGTATAGCTCGAGCGATATCGTTGATAGTATTGCCAGGCTTTATTTCCCTTATCCCCAATTCCAGGCAACGGGCAGAAGCTTGCAGGAGCTTCCTGGCTTCAGTACTGATCTTCCCCGCCCCGACGGTCGCGCACATGTCCGTAAAGAAGCCGCCGTGCTTGGAATGGGTATTATAAGGCGCGCCAATCTTTTCCCTTAGCTCAGGATCGACCGGCCATTCCATGCCGATATCGAGGTCGACGATATCCCCGCTCCTTATCACTCGGCTCGGCAAAGCGCTGCCATGGACCACTTCATCATTGATTGAGACGCAGAGCGTCGAAGGAAAGAACAGGTCGCCGCCCATGGGATAATTCTTGAAAGCCGGCCGGCCGCCGCACCCTATAATGAGCTTTTCAGCCAGATCCTCCAGATAGGCGGTCTCAACGCCCGGTTTCACTTCATCCAGGAGTCGGGCCAAGATGGCCGCCAATTCTCGGCCGCCTGCCTTGATTATCCTGATCTCTTCTTTTGATTTCAAATGGATCATAGGTTAATTTCTTTTCACCCGTCCCTTAATATGTCGATTGGCCCGGATCGAGAGGTAGAGGAAGATCCCTAGAAGCAAAACCATGTTGAGAGGCGCGAGCCAGAACGGGAATTCGTGTCCGAAGCTCTCTAAAATCATGATCGCCCCTAAGACGCCGATGGCATACATCGCCCCGTTCTTCAAGTATTGGAACTTGGTAATAAGATCGATGCCCCGGATTGTGAATTCGCGGACGACGAGCGCGCCCAAGCCGTTACCTAGGATGATGAGCGGCACGCTGACGGTAAAGGCGAAAGCGCCGATGACGCCGTCAATCGAGAAGGAGGCATCGAGGACTTCCAGATACAGGATCTTGCTCCAAGCGCCCATCGCTGGATTCATGAGTTGTTTCTCCTTCTCTTCAGCATTCTTCTTGAAACCGTCGGTGATGAAGAAAGCGGAAACACCAATCGTGGCGGCTAACGCCAGGATTGGATTTTCCTGCAAGGAAAAATAGACGACGGCTGTCGTGATTATCGAAGCGAAGGCATAGAACCAGGCGCCCTGGCGATGGATGAAACCCTCGACAAAGAAGGAGTATTTCTTTTCTTCTAGGAATAGCCAGGACAGGAAGACGAAAAACAGATATATCCCGCCGCCCAGGAGCAAGAGAGGCTTCGACTGGTTGAGATACCCTTTTATCTCCTCGCTGCCGGAGAAAGTCGCGGTCACGACCTGCCAGACCCCTAAATCAGGGTTAGCGATCCAGACGATTAAAAACGGCAAGATGCCGCGGACCACGAAGACGGCGAAAAGCAACCCCCAAAACAAGAAAATCTTCTGGTATTTAGGGGCCATGGTCTTCAAGATATTAGCATTGATGACGGCATTATCGACGCTGCTGATGATTTCAAAAAGGCACAAGCCCAAGATAATAATAATGAAAGATAGAATCATAAGTTAAAAAAGATTATAGTCCTGGCTTCAGGCTACTGCTGGCGCCGGGCTGGACGACTCCCCGGTCTGATGCGCCGGGCTTCTTCAATTGGGAAACACCGACGACCGTCCGGCCTTGATTGGCTTGGGCGATGGAAGCAAAACGGACCGGCTCGGAGCGTTGCGAGGACAGCCCGGGACGTTTGGTCTGAGCGACGGAAACTGCCCGGTTTGCCCGCGGCGTCAAGCCGGGACGGATATCCTTCTTCAAAGCCCCGAAATCCATATTATTATTCGGATCCCGGTTTATCCTAACCTTGACCGGTTTCTCATCTGCACCCGGGACCTTATCGCTCCCCTGGCTCATACCATATTTTAAACTTTTTAACAATCCCTTAATCTGACCCCGGTCAGTATAGGTGAGACCAAGCTTGATCCGTTTCTGATACAGGTTGTATATGTCCTTGCGGATCGTCAAGCTGGAAGGATAGGCATGGTCGCGCAATTTCTGCTGATACTTCTTGATTAGGTCATAGACCAGCTTTTGGTTGTCGGCATCCAGGTTTTTGTAGCTCGGATTACGGCGCATGAGTTCTCCGAAACGCTGCTTCAGGCGATAGTCAGTCTGGTTTTTCAAGTCTTTGGTGATGTTTTTTAAATCCATATGATCATCTAGCTATTATGCCCTTAATATAGCACGAAAAGGCCGGAAATCAAAGGTCCGGCCTTTGAAGCCGGACCTTATTGTTATCAGAATGTAAATGATAGAGCATTTAGAGCCCGTCGTATTCGCGCATGGTGAGCTGGGCCTCGATTTGCTTGACGGTCTCGATGACGACCGAAACGACGATGAGCAGACTGGTACCGCCGATTGAAAGAGCCTGCATGCCCGTAAAGTAACGGGCGATGAGCGGCAGGATGGCGATGATGCCCAGGAACAAGGCGCCGACGAAGATGATCTTGTGGGTCGTATGCCCCAGGTAGTCGCTCGTCATCTTGCCCGGACGGATGCCAGGGATGAAACCGCCCTGCTTCTGCAGGTTCTCAGCAATCTGATCCGGATGGAAGATGACTTCGGTATAGAAATAGGTGAAAGCGAAGACGAGCAGAAAATAGACGACGCCATAGACCAATTGATTGTTGAACATGGTGAGGGTCCAATTGGCGGCGCTCACGACCCAAGCCGTCTTGGCATGGATCAAGAACTGGGCGATCATCGACGGGAACAGGATCACGGAGATGGCGAAGATGATCGGAATGACGCCGGCCATATTGACGCGCAGAGGCAGATGGGTGCTGGTGCCGCCATAGGCACGGTTGCCTCTTATCTGCCGGGCGTATTGGACCGGGATATTGCGCTGCCCTTCGTTGATGATGACGACGCCGACGATGGTGATAAGGGCGATGACGACGAAGCCGATCAGCATATAGAGTTGGGTCTGGTCGAAAGTCAGGACGAGCTGCTGCACGGTCTTAGGCAAACCAGAGACGATACCGGCAAAGATGAGGAGCGAGATGCCGTTACCGACCTTCTTCTCGGAAATGAGCTCGCCGATCCACATCAAGAAAATCGAACCGGCCGTGATCGTCACGATCATCGCCAGGAAATCGAAAGGCGCAATCTCGCCCAGGATGCCGGAGGAACCGGTGCGCAGGAGCGTGATCATGCCATAGGCCTGCAAGGCCGCGAGCGGCACAGTCGCCCAACGGGTCCACATATTAATCTTCTGGCGGCCGGCTTCTTCCTTCCGCATCTCTTCGATCTTCGGGACGATCATGCCCAGAAGCTGGAAGATGATGGAAGAAGTGATATACGGCGCGACGCCCATCATGACGATGGAGAAGCTTTCCATGCCGCCGCCGGAAAATAGGTTCATGAGACCCAGGATCTGGTTGGAAGAAAACAGGTTCTTCAAAGCCACTTCGTTCACGCCCGGAATCGGAATATGGGCCGCCAAACGGAAAATGACGAGCATTGCGAGCACGAAGAGGATATTACGGCGCAAATCCTTCGCTTTCCAGATTTGGATCAATTTATCGAACATATGATAAGAAATGAGATAAAACCTTATTAGAGCTGGCCTTTTACGCTGGCGCTCATCTTAATATTCTCAAATTTAACCTTGACCGTCAATTTCTCCTTGCCTAAGACCTTGACCGGCGCTTCTAAGGAAGCGATCAAGCCTTTTTCCAGCAAGGCGGCCGGGTTGACGGTTTCACTGTCCTTAAAATGGCTGTTTATCGCCTTGACGCTGACAACCTGGCTCTTCGGCTTATCAGACTTGAAGCCGCGGAACTTCGGGATCTGCAAGAGCTGCTTGCGCATACCCAGACGCTTCAGATTGGAAACGCCGGAACGGGACTTCTGGCCTTTCAAGCCGCGGGTACTGTAGGTGCCGTGGCCGGAAGCGTTGCCGCGTCCGACGCGCTTATTCTTTTTAGCCGCACCCCTAGTCCTAGCGATTGTATTTAGTGATAGCATATCATTATTGAAATAAAGACGAATTATTATTTAGCTTCCGCCTTCGCTTCCTTAATTTCCACCTTCGGTTCGGATTTACGCAGCTTCTTTAAGGCCTCGATAGTACAGCGGGCGTTATTGATCTTGTTCTTCGAGCCCAAGGATTTGCTAGTGATATTCTTGACGCCCGCCAATTCCAGAATGATGCGAGCGACGCCGCCGGCGATAACGCCGCGGCCTTTCTTAGCCGGCTTGAACATAAGCCGGGCCGCGCCCATCTTACAGAAGACCTCGTGCGGTATAGTCTCGTTCACCATCGGCACGTTGACCATGGTCTTACGCGCCCGGTTGACCGCCTTGTTGACAGCCATAGTAACATCGGCGCCTTTACCCAGGCCGATGCCGACGCTTCCCTTCTTGTCACCCAAAGCCACGCAGGCCCGGAAATTCATCCTCTTGCCGCCTGCCATGACGCGCGTCACACGAGCTACTTCCAGGATGCGCTGTTCCATATCATCCTTCGGCCGGTCATCACGCCGATCACCGCGACGCAGACCGCGCGGGCCGCCGAAGCCGCCACGTTTAGGCCGGTCGCCGTAGACGTCCTTGGCGACCGTTTCGGCCGCTCCCTTCCCGGCGTCTGCCGCCTTATTTTCGGTTTTATTTTTTTTGTCTTCCATATTGATAAGCTAATTTCTAATTAAAAGACCAAGCCGCCTTCGCGCGCCCCTTCAGCTACGGCCTTAACGCGGCCGTGGTACTTATACGAGCTACGGTCGAAGATTACGGAATCAATCTCCTTCTCTTTGGCTTTCTTGGCGATAAGGAGCCCGAGTTCCTTGCCGGCATCGGTCTTCGCCTGCTTCTTCTTGATCTCGGCCGTGCTAGCGCTCACCAGGGTCCGTCCGCTGCCATCATCGATTATCTGCAAGAACAGGCCCCGATTGGAACGGAAGACGCTCAATCTCGGACGGCTTTCGACGCCGGACAGCTTGGCGCGCACCCGATTATGGCGGCGGGCTTCCTGCTGTTTTTTAGCCTTATTTTTATCCATATGATTATTAGTCTAAATTATTTGCCCTTGACGGCCGCTTTGCCGGCTTTGCGCTTGATAACTTCCGTCGCGTACTTGATGCCCTTGCCCTTATATGGTTCAGGTTTCCTTATCTTTCTGATCCGAGCCGCGGTCTCGCCGACGAGCACCTTGTCCGCTCCGGCCAAGGTAATCACGTTGCCTTCCACGGTCGCTGTCACGCCCTGAGGTAGCTTGAATTCGACCGGATGCGAGAAGCCCAGGTTCATGTTCAGCTGGCCGCCGACCGAAGCCGCGCGATAGCCGACGCCGTTGACTTCCAGCTTCTTGATGAAACCAGTGCTGACACCGATGATGGAGTTTCGGACCAGGCTCCAGACCAGGCCCCAATAGGCGCCGGCGTTCTTCGCCGCCTTGTCTATTGGCGCGACGAGCGCTTCGCCGTTCTCTATCTTGACGCTAACTGCCGGATGGACCGCTAAGCGCAGCTCGCCTTTCGGGCCCTTAAAAATTAGGTCCTGACCATTAGCGGTGACTTGGACGCCGGTTGGTATCTTGATTGGTAATTTTCCTAGACGTGACATATGAGATTGATGATTAATTAAAAGATTTCGCCGATTATCTCGCCGCCGATTTTCGCCTGACGCGCCTGCTTGTTAGTCATTAAACCCTGGGAAGTGGAGATTATCGCCATGCCGAAATTATTCAGGACCGTCGGGAGCTCTTCCTTGGAAGCGTAGATCCGCAAGCCTGGCCGGCTGACCCGCTGCAAGGAACTGATTTGCGGCTGGCCGTTCTTGCGATACTTCAAGGTTATCTTCAGTTCATCGAAATTGTTGCGCGCTCCGTCCAGGCCGCCTGGGACAATCTCTGCCTTCTTGATCCAGCCATCCGTCTCCAAGATCTTCGCGATCTCATATTTCAATTTGCTCAACGGCAAAACGATCGCCGTCTTCTTGACCGCGGAGGCGTTCCTAATTCTCGTGAACATGTCTGCGATGGGATCCATCATATTTTTGAATTTGACTTAATTTCTTATTAATCCTGGATTACCAGCTGGACTTCCTGATTCCCGGCAGGTCGCCGTTATCGGCCAGCTCCCGGAAACAGATGCGGCACAGCTTGAAAGCGCGTAGATAGCCGTGGTTACGGCCGCAACGCCAGCAACGGTTGATCTTGCGGGTGGAAAATTTCGGTTTTCTCGACGCTTTGACGATTAATGCAGTTCTTGCCATAGATATTTAAATTATTTGCTTTCTTTCTTAAAAGGAAAGCCGAGGAGGCGGAACAGTTCCAAGCCCGTCTCCCGCTTCTTAGCAGTCGTGGTCAGGCAGACCTCGAGACCGAAGACGTTATCGACTTCTTCCATCCTAATCTCCGGGAAAGAGGTATATTCCTTGAAGCCGACGGTCAAGTTACCGGACCGGTCAACCGCCTTGTCGCTCAGGCCGCGGAAATCGCGGACGCGCGGGAAAGTGACATTCACCAGCTTATCGACGAAATCATACATCCTCTGGCCGCGCAGGGTGACCTTGCCGCCGATGATGAGGCCTTCACGGACCTTAAAGGCGGAAATCGATTTCTTGGCCGCGGTCAAGACCGGCTTCTGGCCGCTAATCTTAGTTAGGCCTTTCTCGACACTCGCCATAAATTCCTTCTCTTTGGCATGGTGGCCGAAGCCGACGTTAATGACAACCTTAGAAAGGCGCGGAACCAGCATGGCGTTCTGAAAACTGAATTTCTCTTCCATAGCCGGTATGATCTGTTTTTGATATTTTTCTTTTAGTCTCATATGGGTATTACTCGATGATTTCCTGGCACTTCTTGCAGACGCGGAACTTTTTGGCCTTACCTTCCGCTCCCTTCACCGTCTTATAGGCGACGCGGGTAGGCCGGCCGCATTTCGGACAGACCAGCTCGACGTTAGACAGGCTTATAAAAGCCGGGAATTCAATCCGCTGGCCCTTCTCGCCGCTGCGTTTCGGACGTAGGTGCTTGATGAGCAGGTTCAAGCCCTCGATGCTAACCTTATTCTCAGTCCTTAGCACCTGGAGCACCTTGCCAATCTTGCCCCGGTCTTTGCCAGCCAAGATCTTCACTTTGTCGTTCTTTTTTATATTCATATTGGTCTTTTAAAAAGGGTTAGAGGACTTCGGGAGCGAGCGAAGCGATCTTTACGAAACCAGCCTTACGGATTTCGCGGGCGACCGGCCCGAAGATGCGGGTACCTTTAGGCTCCTTCTTCTCAGCATCGGTGATAATGACGCAGGCGTTATCGCTAAAACGTAAGTAAGAGCCGTCCGGACGGCGGATCTCCTTCTTGGTCCGGACGATGACCGCTTTTATGACGTCGCTCTTCTTGACGGCGGCGTGCGGCGTAGCCTCCTTGACGGCGCCGACGATGATATCGCCGACACGGGCATAGCGCTTCTTATAGCCGCCGAGGACGCGGATGCACTGCACCGCTCGGGCGCCGGAATTATCCGCTACTTTTAGATATGTTTGTACCTGAATCATATGGTTTTGTTGCTTCGCTTATTTAAAACAGCTTACTGGCTAATGACGCGCCAGCGCTTATCCCGGCTCAGGGGCCGGCATTCGATGAAAGTCACCTTATCGCCGACGTGATACTGGTTCTTCTCGTCATGAACCTTGTACCGGCGGCTCACGACATAGCGCTTCTGGTACTTCGGGTGCTTCTTGACGGCTTCGACCTTGACGACGATGGTTTTCGCGTTCTTGTCGCTCACGACGAGGCCGGTGAATCTCTTGATTATTTTTTTCTCCGTCACGACCGGTGACGCTTTCTTCTCGGCCATATTATTTCTTCTTATTTAATAATGTCATAATCTGGGCGACCACGGTCCTCGCAGCACGGATCTCCCGGACGTTCTTCAGCTGCTTGTTAGAATCCTTGAAACGCAGTTCGCGCAGCTTCTCGCGGCTCGAATCTAATAATTTGCGCAACTCCGAACTGTCTTTAGTGGTTAATTCTTTTAAATCCATATGGTTATTCTTGGCTGATAAACTGGCATTTCACCGGCAGCTTGTGGCCAGCCGATTCCATTGCCTTCTTGGCAGTCGCCTTGTCGATGCCTTCCATCTCAAACATGACCATACCCGGCTTGACGATCGCGACGTAGTGGTCGACGGCACCTTTACCTTTACCCATCGGGATCTCGCCGCCATGGGCTGTTACCGGCTTGTCCGGGAAGATTCGGATCCAAATCCGGCCGCCTTTCTTGACATATTTCGTCATGACACGGCGGGCGGCTTCGATCTGGCGAGAAGTCACCCAGCAGGCGGTCAGGCTTTTCAGGCCGTAGCTGCCGAAACTGATATTCAAATTACGGCTGGCTTTCCCTCCCCGGCGCCGCTTCTGGTCTTTTCTCCACTTGGTTTTCTTTGGCATTAACATATTTTTCTGCTCTCTTTAATATATTTAGTCCTCGATGACTTCGCCCTTCCTCGTCTCCTTCTCGAAGACTTCACCCTTATAGATCCAAACCTTGATGCCAATGGCGCCATAGGAAGTATGGGCTGCTCCCCGAGCGTAGTCGATATCGGCTCTCAGGGTTTGGAGCGGGACTTTCCCCCAGACCAGTTTCTCGGTACGAGCAATCTCGGCGCCGTTCAAACGACCGCCGATGACGACTTTAGCTCCTAAGGCACCAGCGCGTTCGATCTTGCCGAGCGTCTGCTTCATGACCTTACGGAAAGGCATACGCTTCTCGATCTCTAAGATCATGGACTGGACCATGATCTGGGCACTCAGGTTCGGCCGATTAGCTTCCTTGATATTCAGGCTGATCTCTCCCGGACGGAAAGTCTTCAGGAACTGGGTGTGCAGCTTCTTCTTGAGGTCTTCCGCGCCGTTACCGCCGCGGCCGATAATGAGCCCCGGCTTGGCAGTCGCGATGTTGATTTCGATCTTGTTGATGCTGCGGATGATCTCGACCTTATCGACGCCCGCTTCCTTATACTGTTTCAGGAGATACTTGCGCACGCCGATGTCTTGCTTCACGTTCTTGACGTACTTGTCACCTTTCTCAAACCAGACAGAAGGCCAGGTCTTGGTGATCCCCATGCGCATTATCTTCGGATTTACTTTTTTACCCATATATATTAGGCTTAATGCTTATTAATTACCCGGACTTACGTCTGAAAACCTTGCTGGCAAAGCCTTTGCCGCCTTCAATCTTGGCGTGGGCATGATGGCCTTCCTGGCGCGGATCGACGATCTCCTTGCCTTTCTCGAGGCTCGACACCTTCTTGGACTTCGGCTCCTTCACGCTCTTCTTGGCCTTCCCGGCCGCTTCCTTAGCCAGCTTGTCCAGCTTGACCGGGTCAGCAGCCTTTACGACCTTCTTCTCTTTTTTCCCGCTCTCCTTGATTTCTGCGAGAACGAGGCTCAGATGGCAGCCGCGCTTCCGGATTGAGGTCGCTCGGCCATGGGCGCGGGGCATCCAACGCTTCAACATGACACCTTCGTCGGAACGGATTTCCTTAATATACAGGTTATCGTCGGACAGGCTATAGGTATTCTGGGCATTGGCGATTGCCGAACGCAAAAGCTTCGCGATCGGATCGGCCGCCTTCTTATTGATGAATTTCAGCTGGTCGAGCGCGGCTAAAACCGGCATCTTCCGGACCACGTCGATGACCAGGCGGATCTTCCGCGGCGACATTCGCAAATGTTTTAAACTGGCTTTCACTTCCATATGATATGAAGATTAGTTTGCTTTATTTCTTAGCCGCGGCTTGGGACTTGGCTATCTTGCCACCATGAGAGACGAACTTCCGAGTCGGAGCGAATTCGCCCAAACGGTGGCCGACCATGTTCTCGACGATATAGATCGGCAAGTGGGTCTTGCCGTTATGGACGCCTAGGGTAAAGCCGACCATTTCCGGCGTGACCGTGCAAGCGCGGTCCCAGACTTTCATGACCGTCTTGTCGCCCGGGCGCATCTTCTTGATCTTCCCCAGGAGGCGCAGGTTGACGTATGGTCCTTTTTTTAAACTTCTGGACATATGATTATTCGTGGTTTATTAATTACTGGCGCTTAGCGCGGCGCTTGATGATCAAACGGTCGCTCGGATGGCGCCGGCGGGTCTTGACTCCCAAAGCCGGCTTGCCCCAGATGGTCTTAGGATGGCGCAGACCGATAGACTGGTTGCCTTCACCGCCGCCATGAGGATGATCGACCGGATTCATGGCCGTCCCTCTCACGGTCGGACGGATGCCTAAGTAGCGGCTGCGGCCGGCTTTCCCTAACGATATATGGCGCTTATCCGGATTGCTGGCCTGACCGACGGTGCAAAGACATTCCTTCTTGACCTGACGGATCTCGCCAGAGGGCATCTTGAGCTGAGCATATTTTCCTTCTACACCCATCACGAAGACAACATTACCGGCGCCCCGGGCAATCTTCGCCCCTTGGCCCGGTTCGAGTTCCACCGCGCTGACCGGCAAACCGGCCGGGATGAACTGGAGCGGCAAGGCGTTACCGGTCTTGATCTCGATCAGTTCCTGAGAGCTCATGACCTTATCGCCAACTTTCAAACCTAAAGGCGAGATGATATAGCGCTTTTCGCCGTCAGCGTAATTTAAAAGGGCCAAGCGCGCGCCGCGATTCGGATCATATTCGATCGCCGCTACCGTGGCCGGGATATTAAATTTGTCGCGCTTAAAGTCGACCAGGCGCACGAAACGCTTGGCGCCGCCGCCTTGATGGCGGACGGTGATTTTGCCCTGTGCATTGCGGCCACCGCGTTTCTTCTTGATGACGATCAGATTCTTTTCCGGAGTAAACTTGGTCAAGTCCTTGAAATCGTCGAAAGTCGCTTCACGCCGACCCGGAGTATTCGCTTTTACTTTTTTGATACCCATATATCTGAACTAAATGATTATAAATTAGACGCCTTCGTAAATCTTGATAGTCTCGCCTTTCTTGAGAGTAACAACCGCTTTCTTCCAATCCTTCCGCTTGCCGGAAACCCGGCCGCGGCGGACGAGCTTACCGCCGACATTCATCAGGTTGACTGCAACCGGCCTCACGCCATAGGTCTCTTCCACGGCCTTAGCCACAGAAATCTTGTTCGCCGAGTTAACGACGACGAAAGCATACTTATTATCCGTCCCTAAATTCGTCGCCTTCTCGGTGATGAGAGGCTTGACCAGGATCTTGGGATATAAAGCCTGACTCGCGGCTTTCTTGCCTTTCTCGCCGGCCTTAGCGGCTTTCGCCGCCGGAGCTTCGCTATATAAATCCTTCATGCTCACCGGCGCGGCTTTCGCCGCCGGCTGGCTGTCCGTAGTTTTCTTATTGCCGAATAATGCCATATGTTTGAAATCTTAACCGAATTACTTGCCGTAGCGGGCGTCGAGAGCCTCGACCGCTTTCTCCGTTAACAGCAGGTTTTTATAATTCAATAGGTCGACCAGGTTGATATTTTCCAGATTGATGATCTTCACGCCTTTCAGGTTGCGGCCGGAATAGCGCGCCTTCTCGTCCTTAGCCTCATTTATGACCAGGATGTCGCGGCGATCAGTATTTAAAACCTTCTTCTCTAGATTAGAAAGCATGGCCGCGAATTTCTTCGTCTTGTATTCTTTGAATTCCAGGCTGTCGAGGATGACCAGGGAGTTATTGACGACGCGGTCGGAAAGAGCCATGCAGATCGCTTTCTGCTTCATCTTCTGATTGATCTTCTTCTTGAAATTGCGGTCCTTGGTCGGGCCGAAGGTCACGCCGCCGCCGATCCATAACGGCGACCGGCTGGAACCGGCTCGGGCGCGGCCCGTGCCTTTCTGTTTCCACGGCTTCTTGCCACCGCCCCGGACTTCGCTCCGGTCCTTGGTGTGGGCCAGAACCTGGCGGGCATTAGCCAACTGGGCGACGACCGCCTGGTGCAGCAATTCGTTATTCGCCTTAACGCTAAAGACTTTATCCGATAGGGACAGGTCTTTCACGGCTTCGGCGGATTGGTTGTAGACTTTTATCTTTAATGACATATGATAAAGGGTTAATTACCGAACTAGGCCGCAGCCGCTTCGTCTGGCTTCTCTTCTTTGGTTTCTGGCGTTTCGGCCGGCATCTCTGCCTTTTTCTCTTCTTCCGGCTTAGCTTCCACTACCGGCGCTACCGACTTCAGGTTGACTTTCAACTCGCCTTCGCCTTTTATCAGCACCAGGCCGTTAATGGCGCCTGGGACCGAACCTTTGATATAGATGATATCCTTCTCCGCTTCTATGGCCACGACTTCGACGTTAGTCGTCGTCACCCGCTCGCCGCCCATGCGTCCAGCCATGCGGGTACCCTTGAAGACATGGGCCGGACCCTTAGGGCCGACCGAACCGGGCATTCTTTCCTGATCCTTATTGCCGTGCGTCGCCCGGAAACCGGCGAAATGATGGCGCTTCACGACGCCCTGGAAGCCCTTGCCTTTGGAAGTGCCGGTCACGTCGACGATATCGCCAACAGAAAAAGCGCCGGTAGAGACAACATCGCCCGTCTGGAAGCTGCCCGCTTCCGCCAAGCGGAATTCTCTCACATGGGCCGGCTTCAGGTTCAATTTCTTGAACTGGCTGAGTTGCGGCTTATTGATATTCTTCTCTTTCCTCTCGCCATAGGCCAGCTGCAGGGCTTCATAACCGTCACGAGCCTTAGTCTTGACCTGAGTGACGACGCAAGGGCCAGCCGAAATCGGAGTCACGGCGACGACCTTGTCCTGCACCCAGATCTGGGTCATACTCATTTTTTTACCTAGGATGAATTTCATATGGTTCTAAACCTTTATAAAACAAAAACTGGCTCTCTAAACCAGCTTGAAAAATAAATAATAAAAAATCGAACTTAAGTCCTAGCTTTTTATTTTTTATTCTACTGGTTTACCTCCAAATTTTGGCTAAATCTAGCTCAAACACTTTCTAAAATTCCAGAGTTATTTAAGCCATTATTAGCCAACTATTCTTTATTTTTCTATACTACTACATTTTTATTTCCACGTCAACCCCGGCTGGCAGATTCAAATTGGTCAGGTCTTCAATCGTCTTGGCGGTCGGATCGATGATATCGATCATGCGCTTATGGACGCGCATCTCATATTGGTCGCGCGCATCCTTATGGACGAAAGTTGAACGGTTGACCGTATATTTCCGCTTCTCGGTCGGCAGCGGGATTGGCCCGAAAAACTGGGCGTCGCTACGCTCGATCGTATCGATGATCGTCTTGGTGGATTGGTCGATGATCTTGTGGTCGAAAGCCTTGATCTTGATCCTGATCCGTTGTTTGAAATCTTTTTCGTCTTTTTTGTTCTCGGACATAATTGATTCTTTAAATTGACACTACAACCCCGCCCTTTTGAGGAAGAGCGGGGTAAAGTAGCAACTTATTACTTCAAAATCTTGGTCACCGCGCCAGCGCCGACCGTGCGGCCGCCTTCACGGATAGCGAATCTCTGTTTCTCTTCCAAGGCGATCGGAGCGATGAGCTTGATCGTCAGGTTGACGGTATCGCCCGGCATGACCATCTCCGTACCCGCCGGCAAAGTGATATCACCAGTAACATCGGTGGTCCGGATATAGAATTGCGGCTTATAGCCGTTAAAGAACGGCTTATGGCGCCCGCCTTCTTCCTTGGACATGACGTAGACTTCCGCGGTGAACTCGGTGTGCGGAGTAATCGAACCCGGCTTACATAATACCTGGCCGCGTTCGACTTCGTTCTTCTTAGTGCCGCGTAAGAGGACGCCGGCGTTGTCGCCTGCCCGGCCTTCGTCGAGAGACTTGTTGAACATCTCGATGCCGGTAACGGTCGTCTTCTTGGTGTCCATGAGGCCGACCATCTCGACTTCGTCGCCGACTTTCACGATTCCTCTCTCGATACGGCCGGTAACGACGGTGCCGCGGCCTTCGATCGAGAAGATATCCTCAATCGGCATCAGGTACGGCTGATCGACGGCGCGAACCGGTTCCGGAATGTATTCGTCAAGAGCCTTGACCAATTCCATAATCGGCTCGGCATCAGCTCCAGTTGGATTCTCGAGGGCCTTCAGGGCAGAACCGCGGATAATCGGGGTCTTGTCGCCCGGGAATTCATATTTCTTGAGCAAGTCGCGGATTTCCTCTTCGACGAGGTCGATAAGTTCCTTGTCCTCGACCATATCGCATTTGTTCAGGAAGACGACGATATACGGGACGCCGACCTGGCGGGCTAAAACGATATGTTCTCTGGTCTGCGGCATCGGGCCGTCAGTAGCGGCTACGACCAAAACCGCACCATCCATCTGGGCGGCGCCGGTGATCATGTTCTTGACATAATCGGCGTGGCCCGGACAATCGACGTGCGCATAGTGGCGTTTATCGGACTCATATTCGACATGGGCGGTAGCGATAGTGATACCTCTCGCCTTTTCTTCCGGAGCGGCATCGATCTCGCCGACGCCTTTCTTGGAAGCTTTCATGCCTTTGGCGTTCAAGACCGCCAACATCGCGGCCGTGAGCGTGGTTTTCCCATGGTCAACGTGGCCGATAGTACCGACGTTAACATGGGGCTTGGTGCGTTCGAATTTGTCTGCCATGTTTTTGTTGTACGGCCCCCGTTCACCACGGGGTTTTTTCCCTCTTGCAGGAAACCAGCCGAACTTAATTAATTATTTAATAATCTAATAAATTTCTATTCCACTCCCTGCGCCCGATCCTTCACTTGCGGTGGGATCTGCCAGGGTTTCTTCGGTTTATTTTCTTCTCCCAGATACGACGCATTTTCTCGATTCTTCCAAATCGAGATTTCGCGATTTATTTTATCAGTTAAATCTTCTTCTGTCAAATTTTCCTTTTCCTCGTTTTTCCTGGATTTTTCCAAGGATAATTCCTGAATGTTAGCTTGGTTATTAGCAACGACGCGCGGATCTGCCAACTCACTGCCAGTCATCATCCCGGCATAGCGATCGAGGTCCATAATGACATAGGAATCCTCCGGCGCGGAGCTGTCGAAAACAACTACCCGGTCGCCGGTCCGTTTGATTAGCTTGAGGATTTTCTTCAGCTGTTCGGGAAACATATGATTGAAAATTAATTCTTGCTCTTATGGGTCCGCTCGCCCAGCGTCCTGATGACGGCGGAAAATACCCGGGGCATCTCTTCATTAGCGATCTCTATCTTCCGGCTCAAGCTGGTCTGGCCGTAGATATCGCCGTTACAGACTTCGGCCGGCATCATCTTGACGAAGGCCTCGAGCTGAGACATGGTCTTTTGATCGACAAAAATCCCACCTTCTTCCTGCTCCGACTGCATCTGCTTGAGGTAATTGAGGAAAGCTAAGGGCCGGGAGGCGTTCGTCAGGCCCAAGCGGTTATTCTTATAGATCTCCCAAGTTTCCGGACTCAATTCCGACCGGTGTTCCCTTTCCCACCGTCCGCGATCGTCATGATAGGTAAAATTATCGGTTATTATCAAAGCTCCCAAGTAGTCCTTCATCCGATCAAACATGATTCCCAAGTTCTTCTTGTCTTCAGCCGTAATGTCCTTAGAGAAGAGCTTCCAGTCTGGGTTACGGGGCAGACCTTCAGGGTAAATCCGGAGACGAGGTTCGACGAATCCGAATTCTACCTTATCAATCTTCTCGCCCTCATCGACGAACCGGAAAGATCCCGAATCAAATTCCAAGCCTTCTCCGACCAGTTCTTTCTTGGCCCGGGCTTCGACCTCTTCTCTCGTCTCAGCCTTTTCGGCCAAAGTCTCAGGGACAGGTTGCGGGATACCGCTTGGGAATTTCTCTGCCATATATGATGTTATTTTCCTTTCTTTTCCTTGATCGTTTCTAGGATATTGCGCGGCACTTCAGCGTAATGGGAGAATTCCATGGTATAATTCGCCCGGCCTTGGGACATCGAACGCAGGCTGGTGGCGTAGCCGAACATCTCGGCAAGCGGCACCTTGGCCTTAACGACCTTGATGTTTGCCCGGTCGCTCATCTCTTCGATCTGGCCACGCTTAGCGTTCAGGTCGCCGATAATATTACCCATATATTCTTCCGGAGTCGTGACTTCGACTTTCATGATCGGTTCGAGCAGTACTGGTCCGGCTTTCTGGCAGGCATCCTTGAAAGCGAAGATCGAGGCCATCTTGAAGGCGATTTCTGAGGAGTCGACTTCATGATAGGAGCCGTAGAAGACGGCGGTCTTCACGTCGACCATCGGATAGCCGGCCACGACGCCAGAAAGCATCGCTTCTTTGACGCCTTTCTCGATCGCCGGGATATATTCGCGCGGGATGATGCCGCCTTTAATCTCATCAGCGAACTCGTAGCCTTTGCCGGCTTCGAGCGGTTCGACGCGCAAGGAGCAGTGGCCATATTGGCCGCGGCCGCCTGATTGCTTGACGTATTTATGTTCCGCTTCTGCGGTCTTAGTGATGGTTTCACGGTATGATACCTGCGGATTGCCGACATTGGCTTCGACGCCGAATTCGCGTTTCATGCGGTCGACGATGATGTCGAGATGCAGTTCGCCCATGCCGGAGATGAGGACCTGGTTAGTCTCCTCATCGGTCTCGACCCGGAAAGTCGGGTCTTCTTCGGCCAAGCGCTGGAGGGCCACGCCCATCTTTTCCTGGTCAGCCTTGGTCTTGGGCTCGACGGCGATCTTGATGACCGGTTCCGGAAAGACGATCGATTCGAGAAGCACAGGATTATTCTCGTCGCAGAGGGTGTTGCCGGTCGTAGTATTCTTGAGGCCGATGACGGCGGCGATATCGCCAGCGTATATTTCTTTTATCTCTTCGCGGTGATTGGCATGCATGCGGACGAGGCGACCGATGCGCTCCTTATTACCAGTATTGGAATTGATGATATAGGAACCGGCCGACAAGACGCCTTGGTAGACGCGGACGAAGCAGAGTTTGCCGACGAAGGGATCAGTCGCGATCTTGAAAGCTAAGCCCACGAAAGGCTTGCTGTCGTCAGCAGTAATCAGGAATTTCTTCTCTACATCACGGGCATCAGAGGCTTCTATCTCCGGCAGATCGAGCGGTGATGGCAGGTATTCGACGACCGCATCAAGCACCAGCTGGACGCCGATGTTCTGGAGGGCCGTGCCGCAGAGGACGGGGTAGATGGAATTGGAGATAACGCCTTTTCTAATCGCCGCCTTCAATTCTTCTAAGGATATTTCCTGTCCATTCAAGTATTTCTCCATGGTCTTCTCGTCGCATTCCACAGCTTTCTCCACTAATTCGCCGTGATATTGCTCCACTTTCTCCTTCATGTCTGCCGGAATCTCAATCTCCTTGATGTCGACGCCATTGAAGCCGGAGAAGGTATAGGCTTTCTTTTCCAGGATGTCGATCACGCCGGAAAGATTATTCTCGGCGCCTATAGGCAACTGGATCGCTACCGCCCGCGGGTTGAGGCGCTTGCGGATCGAGTCCAGGCTCATATAGAAATCAGCGCCCATCTTATCCATCTTATTGACGAAGCAGAGGCGCGGAACCTGGTACTTGTCCGCTTGGCGCCAGACGGTTTCCGATTGCGGTTCGACGCCGGCCTGGCCGTCAAAGACCGCGACCGCGCCGTCAAGCACGCGCAAAGAGCGCTCCACTTCCACAGTGAAATCCACGTGGCCGGGAGTATCGATGATGTTTATTTTCTTGTTCTTCCAGAAGCAGGTGGTCGCCGCCGAGGTGATGGTGATACCCCTCTCCTTCTCTTGTTCCATCCAATCCATTTCGGCCGCGCCCTCGTGCACTTCGCCGATCTTGTACTTCTTGCCGGTATAGAACAGGACGCGCTCGGTAAAAGTCGTCTTGCCAGCATCGATGTGAGCCATGATGCCGATATTCCGGATGTTATCTAAGGAGTAGTCTCGGGGCATAATTATTTTGAAAATTTAAAGTTAATTATCTTGAAAAATGAGCAAAAGCCTTATTGGCTTCGGCCATCTTATGGACCGCTTCCCGCTTCTTGACGGCCGTACCTTCGCCGTTAGAGGCGTCTAGGATCTCGATCGCCAGCTTCTCGGCCATCGCCCGGCCCTTGCGGTCATGCGCGGCGCCGATTATCCAGTTACAGCCTAAGAAATACCGTCTCTCGCCCCTGACCTGGAACGGGACCTGGTAGTTCGCGCCGCCAACGCGCTTGCCGCGCACTTCGACGAGCGGGGAGACCTTCTTGATCGCCTTGTTGAAGATATGGCGCGGATCCTGCTTGGTCTTCTCCTTCAGGATATTGAAAGCGCCGTAGACGATTTTCTCGGCCGCGGATTTCTTGCCTCTTTCCATGACGTAGTTTATGAATTTAGCGATGTTCTTGTCGTTGTACTTGGAATCGCCTTCGATCGATCTCTTGGGCGCTGGTTTGCCTCTCATAGTATTTGATGATTAATTATTTCTTCGGTCTCTTGGCGCCATAGCGGCTGCGTCCCTGGCGGCGAGCTTCCACGCCGGAAGCGTCGAAAACGCCCCGGACGACCTTATAGCGGACGCCGGGCAAATCTTTGGTCTTGCCGCCTTTCACTAGGACGATAGAATGCTCCTGCAGGTTATGGCCCATGCCCGGGATATAGGCAGTCACTTCCATGCCGTTAGACAGGCGGACGCGGGCAATCTTCCGGAGAGCGGAGTTCGGCTTCTTCGGAGTGGTGGTCGTCACCTTCAGGCAGACACCCTGCTTAAAAGGCGCACCCTTGGCCGTATCCTTCTTCTTGCGGTGCAAGGAGTCGAGGCTGGAATGCAAAGCGATAGCGTTGCGTCTCTTACCGACCTTCTGGCGGCCGCGGCGGACTAATTGGTTAATGGTTGGCATAAATTAATTTGGATTCTTATATATTAAAAATAATCCTGAGCATTCAGGATGGGGTTACATTAATTTTTATGACCTATTTAATTTAACAAAAACCAAAATATAAGTCAAGGTGGGGCCTTCTGATATTATTAGCAAAAAAACCTCAGCTGCCGACTATCACCCGGAAAAGGAAATCGACGACCGGCGTCAGGATGCTTGCAGCTAGCATTACGAACAAAATCACCAGGATGAAACCGGTCCTTTCCATGTGCATGAACTTATTCCTAGCCTTCTCTGGCAAGAAGACCGCCAGGATCTTAGAGCCGTCAAGCGGCGGAATCGGAACTAGGTTGAAGACCATGAGGATCAGGTTGATATAGACGATGATGCTCAGGAGGCCGTTGAAAGTCAAGCTCATGAAAGGCAAGAACCTTAGACATAAGCCAAAAAATACGGCAATAATCAGATTGCCTAGGGGGCCGGCTAAAGCGACCTTGGCATCCCCATATTTCCGGTCTCTCAGATTGTGGGGGTTATATGGTACGGGTTTGGCCCAGCCGAAGACGAAAGGCATCCGGGTGATGATCATGACTAGGGGAAAGAATAAAGACCCGAACCATTCCAGATGGGCGAGCGGGTTGAAAGTCAGGCGGCCGGCGTCCTTAGCCGTCGGGTCGCCCAGGCGGTAGGCCATCCAGCCGTGCATGTATTCGTGGACGATAGCGGAAAAAACCAGCACTATCACTTCAAAAACGTAAATCATATGGCTCCATTTTAGCACAACTTGATTAATTTTTAAAATCTTGTTAAGATAGCTTTGTTTTTAAATATCATTAAAGCGAAAGCGCCTGGATTGTCTTTCCGGAAGCCGGGCGTTATTTATACAAGCAATATGGCGAAAAAATGCGATTTATGCGGCCGCGGCGCGACCAAAGGCGCTTCCCGCTCCCACTCCAAAATCAAGACCCTAAAGCGGCAGAACATCAACCTGCAATGCAAGACCATTGATGGCTGCAAGATGAAGGTCTGCACTTCTTGTCTCAGGACTATGGCCAAGCCGAAACGGGTCAAAGCTAAGCGCAAACCGGCCCTCAAGAAGGCGAAATAAGACCAGTCTTTAATTACTACGAGAATTTGAAAAAACCGCTTCCCGGCTAGGCTGGGAGGCGGTTTTTGAATTAATCGTATTAGCCCTTCCAATTTAAAACTGGCAATACTATAATTATCATATATGAAAGAACTTAAAATTTCCGCCAAGGGATCAAGGAAAATAAAGGAGCAATTCTGTTCAGAAACAGAATATATAGCTAATTTCGTCAACCAGATAGAAATTGATCTCAATTACCCGCATGACCGAAATTTCGATTCGGAGATTAGATTCTTGGCCGGATTGCAAAAAAACAATGGTCTCTCCTATTCCCTTCACGCCCAATACCTCAGCGGCGGTTTTAATGATGTTAATGAAAGAGTCAGGAAAGAAAGTTTGACTCAAGCCTTCAAGGCTATCGACCTGGCCAAAAAGCTCAAAGCCAAAGTGGTAACCGTTCACCCCGCCTTAGAACCATACGGCCTCAAACTCCCGGAAAGCCTTGAATGGGAAA
>CAYOKE010000006.1:35816-38655 GCA_964404515.1 uncultured Gammaproteobacteria bacterium
CACCCCGCCTTAGAACCATACGGCCTCAAACTCCCGGAAAGCCTTGAATGGGAAATAAACGCCTATCGCCAGATTGCCCGCTACGCCGAAAAGAGAAATATCCTAGTCGGCCTGGAAAACGAGGCGCGGACCTGTTTCTGGTTCCCAGACCGAGCCTGTCGGCTGGAGAAATTGATTGAAACGGTAAACCAGGTCGGCTCCGATAATTTCGGCCACACCCTGGACATAGGGCACGCTAACGTAAGCGGAGAAGATTATATCGCTGCTATAAAAAAAATGGACAATAAGCTATTCCATATCCACGTCCATGATAATTTCGGCAATCCACAAATCAATCTGGAAAAATGCCACCGAGTCGACCCTCATCTACCTCCGGGCCGAGGAAATATCGACTGGCGAGCAGTTCTGAAAGCCTTGGAAGAAATCAATTATGATAATTATCTGGAACTGGAGTGCGAAAATAACGAGTTAGAAAACGGCCTTAAATATCTAAGGGGAATAGAAAAGGAGCTGTCTTAAGAAGAGCAGCTCCTTTTTTAAATAGTAATTAATTTGAGTCCAAATTTCTGAAAATAAGCAGCCGTGAAATACCGAAGTTTCCGGAGGATGATTCAATTATTGTTGTCTTATGATTAATTATCTGACGATTTAACCCATTCCTCAAAATATATTCAGCAACTCGGTCTTTCACACTGCCCAGGGGATTGCAACCCTCTAACTTAGCACACAAATTCATACAGCTAAATAATTTAACCTTGAGTCTGACTATCGGAGTTTGACTTATTATTTCTAAAACTGACTCATATATCATATGGGCTTTCTAGATAATAATTCATTCACCTTGCCAAATTCTGTTTCATAAATATGGGCAGAGGAAATAAATAGTTTAGCCATACCGCACTTGACGCCCAATTTTTGGCTGACTATTTTCTGAATTTCACCTAAGGCTAAAATATCAGCATAGATTTTTTTACCGATATCTTGACTTCTAAAAAAAGAGGTTAGATGAAGTTTGTTGTTACGAATCTTAAAATCTAAACAAATAACACATGGTAAGTGACCATCGAAATCCTGATCCGGTTTCATGGTAGATATTGTGGCTGATTTTGCTTCTGGGTTTTTCTTTAATTTCTCTATTATCTTCTTTATCTGATTGACTCCGTTATAATTATTCAACCTTAAACCGTAACAATAACCCCAATTTAATACCGGTTTGTTCCCACAAAAATTTTTCTTTACCATCCAATCAATCATCTTTTTATCAGAGAATTTTTTAATTATTTCATCGCGATTACAGGCTCTTTCAACTTCAATGTATAAGTCAATCAATTCTTTTAAATTAACCTCCCCATCTTTTACCTCCTTGCCATTTTCTATCACAACTGAACATGCTTTAAGCCAGGCCCTCCCCGGAGTCTTCTCTTTGATTGAAATCATATTTTTTATAATTCAGTTAAATAAAGCGTCTGGTCTTTCGCTCGAGCGTCGAAAAAGGCTTTTTTTCTTCTAAGACAAGCTAAACATTCTCCACAATGCCAATACTTACCTTTCTTAAAGGTCGGCTGATAGCAGGAGATTGTATCCTCGATAGGCAGTTTATTGCGTTTCGCCCAAATAATTTCTTCAATCTTGCCAAATGATTCTTTGAAGATATTATTATCAATGTTAGGTGAAGTTACCACCAAATCCCAATCAGCTAAATTTTCACATATACTCATATTATTCGCTCGCATGCTCTTAAGTGTACAATGCGGAAATGGATCCTCTGGGCCAGTCGCTGAAAAAATTGTCCCGATTTTATCATTGAATCTCTGAGACAAAGAAATAGCATATTGCACGGCGACAAGTTGCATCATAGTATCACGTAATGGATGGCCACATTTCTTCATATAATTCAGGAGGCGTGGCTTTAGTTTTTTAGGGGGAATATCCAAACTTATCGTCTCCAAGCGATGAATTTTGCCTTTAAATTTTTTCCTTAAAAAATTAACGAATTTGGCAGCTGCTCTGCCTTCTGCCATCCAATTAGTTTGCCCGCGATTGATATGGAGAGGAAAGATCTCTAACCCGTTCTCCTTTAACAGTCGGGCGCAGGTGATAGAGGAGTCTAGCCCTCCAGACATTATCATGACTGCCTTTTTATTATCAGGCAATTTAGAAATATACCCCCTTTTCTCTTTCAAGATTTTATCAAAGTTTACCATATGCTATGGAAAAAATTTACGTATCTACTGAGATAATAAATATTTTTTTAACTCTCGTAATGCCAATTTTCGATGGGAAATAAAATCGGGATTGAATTTTAACTTTTCAAAGAGTTCAGAATAACCGTCAGGAACAAAAATACTGTTGATGGGGGAATCGGCATAATATTCTGGCGGTATGCTTTTATTTATTCTACCCCTAAGCACACCTTCAAATATTTTTAGAACCTTGCCATCATAATAAGCTATTAAAGAACGGTAGTAAGCGGCCTCGCCGTCTTCTACTAAATTTAACAAACCCTCATAGCCTAAAGATTTAAAAACATATTTCGTTAAAGCACCGGGAAAATTATTATATTTTTCTATATAAAAACCAAAATCATCAACGCAAAGCGGCTGGTTTAAAACAGTAAAAGCCTCTCTCACCTTCCTAGTAATTAGTTCCGCCTGGTCCATCGATTGTATCTCGATGATTTCCAAATTATTAGACACCACATCGAATTCGGGAGACAAGACTTCCGCAAATTCCTTTAACTTATACTTGTTGGTCGTTAGGACACTAATTTTCTTTTTCATATTTATGGAAGGTACCCCAAACGCTAGACACTTTCTCCATGTGCTTCTAAACTAGAAAC
>CAYOKE010000007.1:0-32099 GCA_964404515.1 uncultured Gammaproteobacteria bacterium
TTAACCACAAAAAAATAGACACGTTTCCGTGTCTACTTTATGGGGTACAGTTCATAAAATAGGGGCTTTTTTATTTATTAAATGGTTTAATTAAAGCCGCAGAATTCTCCAGCCTTTCAAGGCTGGTGATGAATGTGGCACCATTCTGAGCGAAGCGAAGATGTGTTAGAATGGTAGGTATATGAGAAAATCTACCTCTAACGCTACCTATGACATCCAATACCATTTCGTCTGGATACTGAAATACCGCAAAAGGGTGCTAATTAACGAAGTAAAGAGCCGTTTGGAAGAGCTGTTCCATGAATGTGCCGAGATAAACCAATTCGACATCATGGAATTATCAATCCAGCCTGATCATGTCCATATCCTCCTGTCCGCCAAGCCTCGCTATTCTCCGGCTGATATCATGCAACTAGTCAAAGGCGGCAGTTCTAAAATCATCAAGAAAGAGTTCCCGGAGCTTCAAGAATTTCTCTGGGGCGATAGTTTCTGGGCTGACGGCTACTTTGTTTCTACCAACAGCGTCGTGTCTGAAAGTATCATCAGAAATTATATAAAAAATCAGGACAAAGACCGCTAGTTTTTAGATACTGCGGGCTTTAGCCCGCAGTAATTCATTTTCTTTGCCCTCTATACCATTTGTTTCGTAATTAAGCCGTCGTATAAATTTGGTAAATTCATAATTAGCCTGTTTTAAATCTTGGATATTTTCTTCAAAAGTTAAAGTTAGAGTTATTGGTAAATAGGGCTTGTCGTTGGCCTTGAGCCATTTAAAGCTATTAGAATAGATAAGTCTTTTGATCATCCTCTTAGCTCTTCTAGTAGACGATTTTAAGACTTCTTCGTGATTGGGCGGTGTTATATGGCGCAAGGCTTCCTCTTCTGGAGTTCGAACTTTATGGCGTTTTCTGCCCAGTAAAATGTCATTACCAAATTGGTAAACCTCAACTAAACAGCCGGATTTAACTAATTTTTTCTTAGTGGGGTAATTTAGCTGAATTTCTACCCCGAATTGGTCTTTATAGTTTTTCATATTGTTCTAATTAGATGTTCTTTTTAACAAGGATAACTTTTTCTTTTCCGGCTCCCCCTACGGGGGAACCGCCGGAAAAGAAAAAAAGAGTTATTCCTTATTAAGAAAGAGATCATATAAATGAGATAAATTAAGTAAATATTGTTCGGCCTCATCATCTTGAACTTCACGTTTAAACTTCCGGCTGAAATAGGCCTTGGCACGAGTTCGGAGTTGTTCGGACAGGAAATACATAAAAAAATGGCCTTAGTGTTATAAGACCATTTTAAAAAAAGAGCCTTGCGCCATCTTGCGTGCAAAGCTCTTTATCCTATTTGATTGTTTTTACAGGTATTTTTGATTAATCTTGCACCAACCAGTCTTTCCGGTGGTGTAGGTTATAAAACCAATTATTTTATTGCCAGTTGCTTTTGATATTTTATCGTTTAAATTATCACAGGCGTGGCGATAAGTAGGCCAGTCATTTTGACCATCATATTCAACCTTGCGAAAATCCTCGGCTATTTCCATAAAGCTAACTTGCTCATCAAAATCACCATTAGCGAAGATAGCCTCCAAAATATAATGATCAACTGGCCGTTCATTTTTAAGAGTTATTTTAATCTCTTGACCTCGGATATTTAACAAACCATTATTAAAACTAAGAGCTTGTTTTGGTTTTTCATTATTCAATAAAGCCTCGGAATCGATTTCGTCAATTATTAATTTATTTACCAGTTCCATTGAAACATCTATATATTGGCCATAAGTCATTCTCTTCATTTCATGCCCTTTAATATTACTAGTATCTATAACAGACAAAGATTTTTCTTTAATTTCTTCAACCAGTTGTTTAGCTTGTTCAGTATTGCCATCTTTTTGCAAATCTTTTATTTCTTGGATAAGCCCAGCCACTCCGGATAAGAGAGTAAAATAAAGAGGGAGACCAGCCATAATATTGGGGTCTCTTTTGTTATTAAAGTCTTCTTGCCAAATTTTAAATTTATCCTTAAATATTGGAATTTTAGTTAAGCCATCTGGAGAAGTAAAATCAATAATTAGGTTTTGCAAATCTTCCGTGGCCTGTTCGTCTAATATTTCCGATTCTTTTTCAATATAATCAATAATGGGATTTAAGGCATTAACAATATAGGGCTCCGAGGCTAAAAAATTCATATAATCAAAAACAATCTCAAAGCTCTTAAAAGTGCCTGCGAGTTTTTTGAACTTATGGTTATAATCCAATAATTTGTCTTTTATTTGGTCGGTTGTCATATTTTTATATTGGCACAAATTAGCCTTAATGGCAATTGATAGATTTTTGATTTTTTAGGGATTTTGTGGTATTTTTAAATTAATTAAGGAAAATTAGGTTTTAAATATCAACAAACATATGAAAAAAGAAATGACAATCCAAGAATGGAAACAAATTGGAGAAAAGGCGAAAGAAGTTCAACGAAATTTAATGGATCTTGCCGATCTGTTAAAAGGAAAATTGTCAAAAACCGTTTACTTAAATAAATGGTTTGCTGCCGAAAAAGCCTTTGGTAAATTAAGGAGTCACCTTGATGATTTGGTGTGCAACAAATTTCCAAATATTCCAGACAGAGAGGTTACGCATATATTTTACGGAGACGACAAAAACTAAATATATGAGTAAAAATATAGATGAGGCCATTCTTGAAGAAAAAATTATTTCTAACTATCCCTTGGGGTTAAAGATACATAAAAAACTAAATATAGGATCAGAGCCTAATGCATATGCCTTCATAATAACAGGCTTAAACATGATTTATAATAAAGTTTTTACAGAAAATGAGCTAAAAGAAATAATAACTGATGGAGAAAAAGATGAAAAAATTGATGCCTTATATATTCATGATGGCTTTATAGATGTATTTGATTTTAAAAAACAATCAAAATGTCCCGAAACAGAATTGGATTCCTTCAAAAGTTCTTTAATTAACAACATTTTTAACGTTCCGGAAGATTATTCTATATTTAATAAATTATTAGAGAAAAAAATAAAGAAAATTCATAAAAAGACTTTTAATAAATATAAAAAAAGATTTTTTGTTATTAGATTCGGTACAGAAATAGGTAATCCAAATTTTGGTAAATTTGAAAAAGCTTTTAAAAAGTATAGCTCCGTAGAAAAGGTTACCTTTTATAATAGGCCTGGCTTAATTAGTCATATTTTAGAGTCAGAAAATTATTTACCCGAATGGAATATAGGGGTTTCTTCAAAGGAGGATGTTTTTGTTTCGACTACAAAAGAGTTATTTTTGAAACTCCCATTAATTGATCTTATAAAATTAAATATAGAATGTGTTAATTCTGGCGCAGACCTATTTGAAAAAAATGTAAGATATTTTTTAAAAAATAAAAATCTTTCAAATTCAATGATTAACACCCTAGAAGAGGAACCGGAAAAATTCCATATCTACCATAATGGGGTTACTCTAGTAGTTGATAAGGAGATATATTCAATTAATGACGTTAAATTTACGGTTAAACATCCACAAGTTATAAATGGCGCACAGACAATTAATTCGATATATCAACATTATAAAAAAAGTATAAATAATAAAAAATTAAAAAAAGCAAAAATAATTTGTAAAATAGTATACGCCGATGAAAAATTATCGGTTAAGCTGTGTGAGACGACTAACACTCAATTATCAATAAATTATAGCGATTTAAAGTCGAATGACGATTTTCAAATAAAATTAAAAAGTTTTATCGAAGATACAAACGGGCACAACTTTAAATATATAAGAAAAAGGGGTGAAATTTATAGGGGGAAAAAAATAAAAATAATAATGCCTAATTTTATGCAATGGGCATATTCATGTTTATTTAAAAATCCATCGCAAGCAAAGAATAGGAAGAAATATTTATTCGATTCCGTATCTAAGAATGGTTTATATAAAAAATTAGTAGAATCATTAAATAGCGGAGAGGCAAAATTTATAAAAAATATATGTGATAAAGGGATTTTTGTTCAAAAGAAGATAAAAAAAGAAAAAATAAAAGAAAAAAAGAGATTTCTTAGATATGCCGAACTCCATATAATTGCGGGAATGTTTAATATAAAAAATAAAAATACCGAAGAAATTGATTATCAGAAAGTTATAAAAATATTGGAAAAATACCAGAAAAAAATCCAAACAGCGGATCCCGGAAAATCTCTAAACGATATTTTTACAAAATCTGAAAAGGCGTGGAAATTTTTGTATTCAAAAATATAATAGTCTTAAAAAGTTATTTACAAAAATTATATGAAATGGACAATCAAGCTAAATGAGAAAGAATTTAATTTATTAGTCGACTCCTTAAGGAATCTTTTTAGTTCAATCAACGCCGAAGTGATATTGGACTATGAGCCAACAAAATTATTTGAATCAATGAGCTCCCTTGGACAAGGCGATTCCTGGGAAACCTATAATTATAATATACAGATTAATAATAAACTAGGAAATTACGAAACTCTCGTGGGTTTTGTTGATAATATTGACATAAATACTCAAATTAAAAATACTGTAAAAACTATTGGCATGGAATATTGTATAAGATACGATTGGGATAAAAAAACTCAATTGGCTCAAGAAATAGATAAAATAAAATAAAGTAAATATATATACTCAACTTAATTAATATGGTGAAATATTTAATTATAATCGTAGCGGTAATTGGAATTCCTATTTGGATTATTTCTAAAATTGTTGAATATTTTCAAGGATTAAATGATCAAAAAAATAGAGAAAACAACAGGAAAGAAGAGGTACAGAATAAATATTCAAAATTGGTGGATAAATTCGGTGAAAGAAATATAGAGGAGGGGTTATCTCTGGAAAATAGAAATGAGGATATTATAAAAGCCCATCTTAAAAAACTATCAGCGGGCTATCAAAGAAGTTATTATATTGAGAATTCAGTGAGGGACTGCATTGATGATATAGCCAGTGCTGAAAAAAATTATAAAATGGCACCAGGGAGTTCTTATCTATCTGATTGGTCAAATAAGGCAAATGAAGAATATTTAGGATTAAAAGATGTATTACTAAAAAGATTTAGAGATAAAAAGGAGCTTTTAGATCAAAGAAAGTTAGAGAATGAAGAAAATAAAAAGAAAGAAAAATTTGATAATTTAAAAGATAATTACTCTGATTTAATTAAACAATTTTTTGAAATAGCAGAGAGAAAAGTATCTATCATAGATGATTATGGGGATGAAAATTGGGATGAATTACCTAAACAGATAGATTTGTTAATTCAAAAAATTGCCAAAAAGGAGAAATACACAGAAGAAGATTTTAGAGACTGGAAAAAGTATGATTTTAGAATTCCGGAAGAATTTAAATTGCTAAAAGAAAAATTGAAGAAAGACTTTAAAGCTTACCATTCCAGAAAATTAAATATAGTAGAGGAAAAAGTAGACTTTAATGAAATGTCTGGCATTGAATTTGAAACGTTTCTTTCTAGAAAATTAAAACAGCTAGGTTATGAAGTGCAAGGGACTCCGGCCACGGGGGACCAGGGAGCTGACTTGATAGCGAGTAAAAATGGGCAAAAGATTGTTATACAAGCAAAAAGATATTCTGGTAATGTGGGGAATAAAGCAGTACAGGAAATAGTTGGCGCTATAAGCTACTACAATGCCGATAAGGGGTATGTAGTAACAAACTCTTTTTATACTGCGTCGGCAAAAGCTTTGGCACAAAAAAATAATATAAAACTTATAGATGGGCATGATTTAAAGAAGATTGAAACTTATTTGTAAGTCAATCTAGTCAAAGCCGTTCCAATTGTATCCCAAACTCCGAGCAAATAGACAAAATGCCATAAAAAGTGGTATTTTGTTATATATGAGCAGATTTTTTAATACTTAAAAATATGGAATTTAATGAAGTCTTGGAAATCAGAAAATCAATTAGGAAATTCAAACAAGAGATGATTCCTGATGAGACTATTCAAGAAATTTTGTATCTAACTCAATTGGCGCCATCCGCCGGTAATCTTCAGGCTTATCGAGTAAAAATTGTAACAACCGAAGATAAAAAAGAACTTCTTAAAGAAGCGACTTTTACCAGGACTTTTAGCAAACAAGATTCAGTGATGAGTGCACCAGTAATTTTTATAATTTGTGCCGATATAGCTGAGTCGGAAAAGATATTCAAGGATAGAGGAAGAATACTTTATGCCGTTCAAGATGCTACCATCTTCGCCGCCTATCTCCAACTAGTCAGTGCCTCTAAGGGCTTAGCTTCCGTCTGGATCGGATCTTTTGACGAGAACGAAGTCAAAAACGCTTTATCCCTGCCTGAGCATCTGCGACCGCTAATTATGATACCTTTTGGATTTCCAGCTGATGAAGCCAGGCCTAGACAGAGAAAAAAATTGGAAGAGATAATTATTTAATAATATAGGTCGTTCCAAGTCCTATTTTTGATAAATATCTTAAGTAATATTATATGAATTTTGAGAATAATTTTATAAAAGAGAAAATTTCCCCTAAAAATGTAGATAAATTGTCTGATAATTTAAAGATTTTATATGGAGATTTATCAGAAACACAACGCTTTGAGGAGTGGATTAAACATTTAAATACTAATAATAAATTAAAATTATTTACGGACAGCCCCTCTGCGTTTAAAACGCCATATTATACCGAGGATTGGCCTGATATTATAATTAAAAAATTTGATAAATTTACCAATTCAAATTCGTATTCGTATGAAAATGAGAGAAATGATTTTAAAATTTTAAAGCAATATTTAGGGGACAGATTTTTACCGAGAACAGAATATATTGAAATAGACGATAGCAAAGATGAAGATAACAAATTTTATGCAATTCAAGACATGATTCGTGGCAGATATCAACAGGATGCCGCAGATGAGGCAATTGAGGAAATTCACAGCAATATGTCCGATAATGAGATAAAAAGAGAATATACTGAAAACCCTAATAATTGGGTTAAATTTCGTGGCCACATCGAGAAGCTATCGATCACGACTGGTCCGTTTCGGCGGTGTCAGAGTACGGAGAAATGTTCTCCGACCGTAACGAGTATCGGATATGGGCAATCAACAAGGACCGCAGCCTGAAACCCGTCGAATCAGCCGTCATGGTGACGGAAGAGGAGAGGGAGATGATGGCTGATTATGAGCCGACGCCGTATGGATACAATCTTCCGTACTTGAAGGCGGAAGCCCCAGACTCTAGCGCCTGGCATCTGCTTCGTCCGTTGAGTCGGAAGGAGTAGATGATAAAAAAATTAATAAAGAGAATAGCCGAACACACACCTTTGGGGATCTTATCCCCGCATAGGTGCTTAGGGGGCGTCTTTGCTCTGACGGCCCCTTTTTATTTTTCTTGACACCTGGGTAATCTTTTGTTAAACTATAGTTAACTTTATTTATTAAATAAAAATATATGGAAAGCCTGATTGCCTTAAAAGATCTGCGGCTTAATATGGATAAGTACGCCAATGAAGTAAAAACTGGCAAATCTTTTATTGTCTTGAAACAAAGCAAGCCTCTTTTTAAACTGACGCCAGTAGATGAAGATGACGGATGGGAAGAAGTTATTAATTTCGCTAAAATCAAAAAGGGCGGTGTTAATATTGATGAGCTTTTAGCTGTTTTGTAGTTCTATGGACAAGATTGCCAAGGTACTGCAAAATTTATCATCCAAAGAAAGGGAAATAATTAAGGGTATACTGCTAAAAATAAAAAGTGGCCATTTATCGGGATTTGATTTAAAAAAATTGAAAAATCACGATGACATTTTTCGCATAAGAAAAGGAAAACTGCGAATTATTTTTAAAAGGCAGGACAATGGCCAATGCTTCATTTTGACAATCGAAAGAAGGTCGGATACAACTTATAATAATCTAAAATAAAAATTCCAACTATCCTAATCTCAGAGTATATAGATGAACTGCCGCTAGCCATATAGCCAACGTAGCTTACTGGCGGCAAAGATTACCAGCATGGACGTTGCTAAGCTATTGGACTATTGCGTTGGTTGATGGACAGAATGCCACTTTCCGTGGTATTTTATTTATATATGAAAAATATTTTTTCTGTCATAATACCAGCCCTTAATGAGGAATTGTGTATCGGTAATTGCCTGGAATCGCTAATTAGACAAAGCCATGAAGCTTCCTATGAAATTATCGTTGTCGATAATGGTAGCACTGATAAAACAGTTAATATCGCTAAAAATACGGGGTTAGGGTAGAGACAGAGCCAGAAAAGGGGATTGCTAAGGCCTTAATTAAGGGTTGTTCGACGGCTCAAGGTAATATTTTAGTCTTTACCGATGCTGATACTGTTGTTCCGACAAATTGGCTAAGCCAAATAGACAGAATCTTTAATTCTGATGAAAATATCATGGCAGTCGGCGGCCCATTCAAATTTTTGGAAAAAGAATTTTTACCACAAATATTTTTTAATAAATTTTTATATTACATTATCAGTTTTGGCTTTATAAAACTTGTTTTTCCCCGATACCCGACTTTACCCAACGCCAATATGGCCGTCCGGAAAGAGGCTTATCAAAAAATCGGTGGATTTAACCCTCAATTGGAGTGGGGACAAGAGGTAGATTTATGCAAGAGACTTAAAGGTTTGGGCAAAATTGTTTTTTCCAAAGACGTCTTAGTCCTGACTTCTTTTCGCAGATTTTCTGACGAAAATAAGAAGGGGTTGCCAGCGCTTTGGCATTCCCTGAAAGAGGTGAACATCGGTATCCGTCAAGGATTGGTTATGCATATCCACAATAAGACCTTCTCGGCGCAGCGAGAGATTAGAAAAAAACTAATATGAAAAAGAGGCTGGAAACTGTCACTCTGTTAGGGATAGACTGCGTCAACCTAGAGAGGATCAAAACGGTCATGGAAATCTGCCAGCGTGATTTCGAATTTGCGGCCGTAAAAATATTATCCTCTTTGCCTGGCGACGAGGCAATGAGAATCGAACCGATCAATTCCTTGGAAGAATATTCGCATTTCATCCTTTGGGAGCTGAGTGACTATATTGACACGCCCCATGCCTTAATCGTCCAATACGATGGCTTTATACTTAACTCCGAAGCCTGGGACGATGAATTCTTGAAATACGATTACGTCGGCGCTCCCTGGCTCGTTGCTGATTGGTCCGTCCAGAAATATGATTTTCCGGAGAATCTACTCGGCTCCTACTTGGTCGGGAACGGGGGCTTCAGCTTGCGGAGTAAGAAGCTGCTTTCCTTGACGTCAAAATTAACGAAAAACGGAAAAATCGAACGATATAATCCTGAAGACGTGGCTATTTGTGTGTATCACCGCCAACTCTTCGAAGACGGCGGCATAAAATTCGCCCCGGTTAACCTAGCAAAGAAATTTAGCTTTGAGGCCGAAAGCCTCAGTAATTACGCCTGGAACGGACAATTTGGTTTCCATGGTCTTAAATGGACCGATATATCTCTCTGGAAAAAGAAAAATCCGCATGCTAAACTAGACAATCCGGGAGCGAATGAAACTGAGAGACGGAAATGGCTATAGAATAGGATTTGGTCTTATAACGAACAATTATTAATCTTTATAAAAATATGGGTAAATCAAATCTACTGAAAAAATCGATCGGTCTAGCCGTCATCCTGGTTCTGATCGCCGTCGCTATTCTCATCACCCGGTCAATCCAAGAGAAGCGCCTTTCCCAGGACACGGAGAAGGGAACCGGAGGCAATCCTCCGGTCGCCAACCAACCGGCTAACGAACCGGAAATCGGCTTCAAGCCTTCTTATAAAGAAGCAGCGACACCGCTCAGTCAGGTCCCGAATTATGGAGCAATCAAAGCTAAATACGGATTAACCTTGTCTCCGGCGCAGGAAAAATTTCTTGATGATAACCGTTTCTTGCTAGTTGACGCCGGGCAGTCGCCATTCTTTAAATCCGGCTTCAATTTCGACCAATGGCTCGTTGATTCTGATTCCTTAGGCGGAGGTTCGATTTATAATCGGAAGCCGGAAGATGCAGTCCTTATCACCCCAGATACGATGCTCCATGCTTACCATAAATACTTCGAGCTGACGCTGGAACAACTGGAACAGCATGAGTTGAGCCAGGCGCTCGGCGATTTCTTGATCGATTTGCATTCCAATCTCGCCCGAGCCGTAAAAGAAAGTGAAGGCTTAGCTAAAGACCGCTACCAGAACTTGGAAGCACAGATCGTCCTGGCCCGGGTCTTGTTCGAGAACAAGAACAGGGCTAAACCTAGCTATTTCGCTTCGCCGGCCGAGGAACAAAAATACCTGGATCAGGATGAAACGGCTGATTCGCTCACCAATGCCGAAAAGATACTGGCTCGCTATTCTGGCGACCTGAGACCGGAACTAGCTGCCGCCGTCTCTCAAGATTTAGCAGAAATCTACGCTGCGAAGAATATCGGCGCCTCGCCTTTGTTCCGTCAATATGACGACCAAATCAAGACGGATTATACGCAATTCACGCCGCGCAGCCATTACGCCAAGAATTCGGCCCTGCGTGCCTATTTCCGAACGATGATATACCTTGGACGCAGCAGTTATCTGCTTAACAGCGATCTGGCGTTAACCGATACCGGCCTCTTAGCCAAGCAGATGGCAACCAAAAGCCAATCCGGCCGGACGCCGCTCGCGTCCTGGAAGAGGGTAAGCGCCGTGACCGGCTTTTACACTGGCGTAAGCGACGATATCTCTTATGATGAATGGCTAGCTTTCGCCAATAAAATATTGGGCGAGGATATCGGTTCCGATGCCACTCTTACCGCTCCGGAAAATATCGCGAAATTGAAGGCTGCTCTCAGTCAGCTTCGGAAGCCAAGGATATTGTCTGACGTGATAGTGGATGAGAATATCGCTGCGCGCGACAAGGATTCGCTCCTAGAACAGAGCCTGTCTTTCCGAGTCTTCGGCCAGAGGTTTTCTTTCGATGCCTGGATCCTGAATGATCTGACCGCCGGCCAGGAAAAGACGGAAACTCGATTGCCCTCTACGCCGTCCGCCCTATTCGTCCCGGCTGTTTTCGGCGATAGCCAGGCGCGGGATTATAGCGGCGAATTCCTGAAGCGGTCTGATAATTTTAGCCAGACGGAAGTAGACGGCTTCCTCGTTAAGCTGGGGAAGAAGAGGGAAGATATCAGGAAAATATCGGCTTCGGAATGGCTTTCCTCGCTCGGTGGCTCCTGGCTGTATGTCTTAGGAGCTTTGACTCATGACTACGGTTCCGGTTATCCGCTCTATATGAGATCCCGCTCTTTCCTGAGCAAGCAGATCCAGTCCTTCCTAGGGTCATACGCGGAGTTAAAACACGATACTTTGCTTTACGCCAAGCAGAGCTATGCGGAACTGGGCGCTGGTGGGGACAACCAACCTCTGCCGCCGATCGTCAAAGGCTTTGTCGAGCCTAACCTGGAATTCTGGAATCGCTTTAACGCTCTAATCGGCCGGACAGAGGAACTATTCGCAGATAACAACCTATTCCAGGATCAGGGTGCCCGCGACCGCTTGCGCCAATTCCGGGATATCTCAGCTTTCTGCTCCAGCATCGCCGAAAAAGAACTGCGTTCGCAGGCGATAACGGACGACGAATACGAGAAGCTACGCACGCTCAAGCTCGCTTTCATGGCTCAACCTTTCGAGGCAGTCGATCCGACAAAAATTTCCGGCCAGACCGCCCTTATCGCCGATGTCCATACCGACGCTGTCAAAGACCAAATCCTATACGAAGCGACCGCCCGGCCTTACCTAATGCTGGTCATCGTCAGTAATGAAGACTCGCCTCGCGTCGCTGTTGGCTTGGTCTATAACCATTATGAATTTACTGATAAGATCGACTCACGTCTGACGGATGAGATCTGGCGGAACCGGGTCTACCAGGAAAGCGGGAGCCTGCCGGAAAAGAACTTCTGGTACCAAACCCTTCGAGCTGACTAGGGTTCAAAACGATGTCCCGGCGAAGGAAGATAATAATCTTGCTAGTTTCTTCACTCCTAGTATCCGCTAGCGGGTTATTCTTATACATCCGGGAGAGCAATGATGCCAATTCTGATTATCAAACCGTCCCTCTCGCCGCCGATAGCCCGATCGGAGCCCAATACGACGATATTTCTCTCTTTCTTTCACCGATCAAGCAAGTCCCGTCCGGCACTGCGCTAAAAGCCACCGGGTTGATCGTGCCGCATCATCTCTTGGCCTCTCCTTTGATTGCCGAAGCTTTCAGCCGTCTCTCTTCTAATCGCTATCAGGATATAGTCCTCCTTAGTCCTGACCATTTTTCTGCCGGCCAGACTGATATTTCGGTTACCGAACGCGATTTCGCTACGGTTTTCGGAAAAGTGGAAACGGATAAGGATTTGGTGCGGCAGTTGGAAAAAATCCCGGGCGTAAGCGCGGGCGATTTTTTTTACCGGGAACACGGCTTGCAGGCCATCTTGCCTTTCATTAGATACTATTTTCCTGAATCCAAGGTGATAGCCATCACTTTCCGTGCTGAGACAACCCGCGCCGAGCTCGACCGGCTGATAGGAGTCCTGGGAAAAGGGCTCCCGGCAAATTCGCTGATTATAGAAAGCACGGATTTTTCCCATTACCTTAAACCCGAGGAAGCAGCCCAGCGCGACGAGGCTTCAATCCAAGCGATAAGAGCCGGCGACCCGGATAGCATCTTGGCTCTCGACCAGCCGGCCAACATCGATTCCGTGGCCGCCCTTTATGTCCAGGCCGCTCTGCAGAAAAGCTTTTTCGCGGCAAAGCCAATCATCTTAGAGCATAAGAATTCCCAAGCCTACTCGCTAGAACCGATTTCTTCTTCGACCAGCTATATCACGGCCGTTTATTCCCAACCAGAAAAAACGGCTGAATCGAGATTAATCTTCGTCGGCGACGTCATGCTCTCCCGCTATATCGGCGAGATGATGGCTAAGCGTCAGGACTATACCTTTCCGTTCCAGCAGATAGGCCCCTTTCTGACCGGAGCAGACATGATCTTCGGTAATCTGGAAAGCCCGATTTCTAGTAGCGGCGCCTCAACCGGCAGTCTTTATCCTTTTCGGGCTGAACCGGCAGTGGCCGATGGTTTGCGACAAGCCGGCTTCACTGTCCTTTCGGTCGCTAACAACCACGCTTTTGATTACGGATTGACAGCTTTCGCTGACACTCTCGATAACTTACGAAAATCCGGCCTGGCCTATACCGGCGGCGGCCGAGATTTTGTCGAAGCCCACCAGGGCGCCGAACTTGAAATCAACGGAACTAAAATCACTATCCTGGCCTATACTGATCTCTTGCCTCGGAGCTGGGAAGCGGGTGCCGAGAAAGCCGGCTTTGCCTATCTCGACGAGACACAGATGACAAAGGATATTAGGGCAGCCAAGGAAAAATCAGACCTGGTCATCGTCTCTTTCCATTGGGGGAGGGAATATGAGACGAAATCCAACGCCCGGCAGCAAGCGCTAGCGGCCGTAGCCGCGCAAGCCGGCGCTTCCTTGATCATCGGCCACCATCCGCATGTCAGGCAAGAGATTGCGCAGGTACAAGGCGTGACCGTCGCCTATAGCTTGGGAAATTTTATCTTTGACCAGAATTTTTCTCCGGAAACCGAAACCGGCCTCGCCCTCCTAGTTAAGGTTAAGGATAAAAAAATAGAGAGCATTGAACCCTATACCGTCAACTTCAATAGATATTTTCAACCTTTTATAAAATAGATGGGGCGAAGCGGGAAAAATAAAAAGGCGACTTCTTAGAAAAGCTGCCCTTTTTTGTTTTTAAAACCGTCAGTAACGGGTTTACTGGCGGGCGAGAATCAATTCGCCCAACTGGTTCTTGTAGCAGCCATCACTGTGTTCGATAGCCAGTTTAAAGAAGTACTGAGCCAGAGCGAACTCGGCTTTGGCCAGCATCTTCTTCCGGAATTCGCCCGGAAAAGGACAGCCCTCCCGTAACCAATCCTCTGTCGGCTCAAGGTCGCTCTTATCCACCAGGATAACCTGCTTACCGGCGATCGAACGCAAGTTGAGCAGGCTAGCCAGTTGAGTGTAGGAGAAATCGACTGGAATCCAGCCGCAATGGTTCAATAGCTTGGCAACACCCAGCCCCCAAAGTGCTATAATCAGGGGCTAATCATGAATCATATGCCATATACGATTAATCCCCAGGTGTCCCATCTTCGGACTCCGGCTGAGGTGTTGCGAAGCTATTGATTAGATAACGTTCTATCTTTTGACTTTCCCGCCGGCGGGTTTTAATTTTATCCGGCGATATGCTATCATGTGGATATAAGTCATAAAAATATGGAAAAATCTAACAAGCTATTAGTCTTCGGCCTGATTATCGGCGTCAGCTTGATTGTCACCGGCGCCCTTATCGCCCGTACTTTCTTGGCGGTCAAGAAACTGGATAACGTCATTGCCGTTTCTGGCTCGGCTAAGCAGAAAGTGACGGCGGATAGCGCCCGCTGGACCGGGAATTTCTCCCGCAGCGCTACTAGGGACAACCTAAAAGACGGCTATAACCAGATGAAGAGCGACGAGAAGGTAGCCAGCGATTTCTTCATTGCCCAAGGTTTCAAGGGCAAATTCGAGATCTCGCCAGTTTTCATGAACGAAATATACAAAAGCGATCCGAACGCCCCCAAAGAATATAACCTGACCCAGAATATCGAGATCAAGTCCGATGACGTCGATAAGATGAAGGAATTGGCAAAAAACAGCGACCAGCTGGCTGAGAAGGGGATAATATTCTCTGCTAACCCGGTCGAATACTATTATTCCCAGCTGCCAGAAATGCGCATCTCCTTGCTGCCGGAAGCGATCAAAGATGCTAAGAGCCGCGCTGCAGCTATCGCTTCTTCGAGCGGACAGACGGTCGATACTATAAAATCAGTCTCAATGGGCGTCGTCCAGGTAATGCCGGTCGGAGCGGTGGAAATATCGGATTACGGTTCATATGACACCTCGGGCATCGAGAAGGAAGTGATGATCACGGTAAAGACAACCTTCAGTCTGAAATAGGAGGAGCTTAATTAGGCAATTTTAAAACCGGTTACTACGTTTCGAGTAGATAACCGGTTTTTGAAATTAGTGCTAACGCCCTTATGAATTGGCGCATCCTTGAGGCTAGATCATTCGCCCGGATCCGGCCGTCCCTAGTTTGATATGCTGGCCAAATCTTTTAGGAAGCTAAAGAAGGCATCATTATCACTAGGTATCACGAAATATCGGTTGAAACCGGCTTGATAGGCGTTCTCCTGGTCGCCGAACAAGCAATTTTTCGTCCAGGCGACGACCAGACTATCTTTATTCGGCCCTTGCCGAATAGTTCTTATAAAATCACCCAGATTGATAGGATCGCAGAGGATGAGATCAAATTGGACGCTAGCGGCCTGCTTAATCGCTAAGCCTAAATCATTAATATCCATGATTTCTAATCTAAGGCCGAATCTCTTAAGATTAGCTGATAGCACTTCCAAGTCCATTTTTTCGTAATCGAAAGTCAGTATATTCATCTTTTTCATTTTGATTTTTTTAAAAGAACCTAATTTGTCTGTACCCTTATATTAGACCCTTATCCCATTTTTATCAATATCCACGGACGGAAAACGGATTTACCTACCTCTCGTCCAGCCGGTCTAAGGAAATGGATTATTAGTTGTTAGATTATTATATCTAAAATTAGCTAAAAACATCCTATACCCAAATCTAGGCAATCGTCCTGGGATTCTCTTCCAAATTTCAAATGTATTGTGGTATGATATTTATGTTAATTTAATTAAATTTTTACCATATCTTCAAGCTCGAAGCCCAATTCCAGCCGGCCGGTGACCAGCCGGAAGCGATCAAAAAACTCCGCCGAGGGCTAGAGAGCGGTTTTCGTTACCAGACTCTCCTAGGCGTAACCGGCTCTGGCAAGACCTTCACGGTCGCTAACGTCATCCAGGAATCCGGTAAGCCGGTCCTCGTCATCGCTCCGAACAAGGCTCTTGCCGCCCAGCTCTACCGCGAATACAAGAATTTCTTCCCGACTAATGCCGTCCATTACTTCGTCTCCTACTACGACTACTATCAGCCCGAGGCCTACCTGCCGATCACCGATACCTATATAGACAAAGAAGCGATGATTAACCAGGAGATCGACCGCCTGCGCCACGGCGCGACTTCCGCTCTCCTGTCCCGGCGCGATGTCATCATCGTCGCTTCGGTTTCCTGCATCTATAACCTCGGCGTCCCCGTAACCTACCTGGAATCGCGCTTAGTCCTGGAGAAGGGCAAGCCGATCGTCCGCGCTGACCTTATCCGGCAGCTTGTCAAGATCCAGTTCGTCCGCAGTAACGGGGAAGTGGCGCGCGGCCAGTTCCGGGTCCGGGGCGATATCTTCGAGATCCGGCCGATGTCCGAGAACGTCATCTACCGCCTGGAGCTCGACGGCCAGAAGATTTCCGGGATAGCCGTCATCGACAATGTCACTAAGAATATCATCGGCGACCTCGCGGAGATAGCTATCTTTCCGCCCAAGCATTTCGTTTCTACTCAGCCCCAGATCGAAACAGCAATCAAGAACATCAAGGAAGAGCTGAAGGAACGCCTCAGCCACCTCAAGAAGGAAGGCCTGCTCCTGGAAGCGGAACGCCTGGAGCGACGGACGCGCTACGATCTGGAGATGCTCCGGACGCTCGGCTACTGCCATGGCATCGAGAACTACTCAAGACACCTTTCCGGCAAGCTAGCCGGGGAAGCGCCGGACTCCTTGCTCGCCTATTTCCCCTGGCGGGAGGGGAAGCCTGATTTCTTGACTATCATCGACGAATCGCATATCACCATCCCGCAGATCCGCGGGATGTATAACGGCGACCAAGCGCGCAAGCAAACCTTGGTCCAATACGGCTGGCGCCTGCCGTCGGCACTTGATAACCGGCCGCTTAAATTCGCGGAGTTCGAGAAACGGATTGGGCCGGCCATCTTCACGACCGCCACCCCGGGCGATTTCGAGCTCAAGCACTGCGAGAATATCGTGGAACAGGTCATTCGCCCGACCGGGCTAATCGACCCGGAGATAGAGATCCGGCCGGTATTCGATAAGGAGAAAAACTACAGCCAGATAAACGACGTCGTGAACGAAACCCGAGCGATAAGCGAACGGGGAGAACGGGCAATCATCAATACCCTTACCAAGAAGCAGGCCGAGGACCTCCACTCCTACCTCAGCGGCCAAGGGCTTAAGACCAACTACCTCCATTCCGGCATCAAGACCTTCGAGCGGACCGAGATCCTGAAATCATTCCGGGAAGGGAAATTCGACGTCCTGATCGGCGTCAACCTGCTGCGCGAGGGCCTGGACTTGCCAGAAGTGACCCTAGTCGCTATCCTGGATGCTGACCGCGAAGGCTTTTTAAGGAGCCAGACTTCCTTGATGCAAACGATGGGCCGGGCCGCCCGGAACGTGAAGGGCAAGATTATCCTCTACGCTGATACGGTGACTGCTTCTATGCGCCGGGCGATAAGCGAAGCGGACAGAAGGCGCCGCAAGCAATTGGCTTATAATAAAAAACATGATATCCGCCCGAAAAACATTTCCAAAAAAATCGAAGATTTTTTGGACGCGACAGAAAAATAATATGCTGAATTTTAACCCGGAAATAAAACTTAAAACTAATACCGAGAGGGATGACGAGTCTACGCAGGCTACTCCAAAGCTAGAAGCTGGGAATAAAAAATTAAAAATGGCGGCCATTATTGGCTTTGGCGGAGCGGTCGCCTCAGGACCGAACGCCCAAGCCTTAGAATCAGCAAAAACCCAAGATAAAAACCTCGAAGAAACTGAGATTGTTAAAAAAACCCTAAACCGGAAGATTATGATTTGCAAAAACTTTGTCAACCGGACTACTTAGACTTAGAGGCAAAAAAGTCCCAAGATAGCGTTGCCGCCAAAAGAATTATCCGCCTGAATTTTGGCTCAAGAACAACAATAGTGAAGATACGGTCTAAGTGAGCTGCAATATATGTCGATCGAAAAATTAATTCAAAGTGGCCAGAATAAAATCGATAAGGCCTTAAAAATCGGCGCCCTGGGCGCCGGCTTAACGGCCGGATTGGTTCTGGGCGGAGAAAAAGTCGAAGCGCAAAGCCCTATCCTCGATAAAGGCCCCAAGAAGGAATTAAACGCTACCGGTGAAAATGAGATGAAAAAACAGTTGGCGGCTGATAAGCGGTACCTGGATTCGCCGCAAAGATACGACCTATCGGAAAAAAATGATATCAGCGGCGAAGCTAGGGAAAGGCAAACCGATCCTGACAAGCTACTGCAATATAACATCGCTAAGGTAAAAAGCCGGCTGGAACAAACTAAGAACTGGCTATTCATAAAACTCACTGAAACCGGAGCCGATATCGTCGAACCGGATTCCAGCGACCTAAAAAATCAGGAGAAAATGATCAAGGAATATGAAGATTATCTGAGCAACCCGAGCCTTGAAATTAACCAAGTCGGCGATATCAGCCTAGACCAAGAAGATTTTGAGCTGAACCAAAAAGCTTTCGCCTATCATGACCAGAAAATTCAAGAAATCGCCAACCACATCAATAGTCCGGAATATCTCCAAAAACTAATGACTGAATACGACATCGACGAAGTGGCAGCCAGGGGACATCAAAAGGTCCGCTTAAATAATCTATTAAACGGCACCTATAGCTTGACTAATGACGATCCTAACTTCATGAAAGATGGCGGAACTTTCGAAACTAAGCTACTAAGAGATATTGATAGCGCCCAATTTAGCGACGAACATGAATTATTGGGCCATAAAGTCATAGATGGCGGGGAAGGTATTTCGCGTCGAGCCAATAAATTACTGCTCCTATCCTATCAAAGGTTCGACCCGGAAAGCCCTAATTTCAAAGGTTTGTTCAGTGGAGCTAACAATGAAGCGGACCGGGAATATCTGGTTAACTATTTTAGTAATTATTTCGGCAGCCGGGAGGAGCGCTATGCGCGCAAACAGGAATTTGAAATGGAAATAGTGAAATTGGGCGTAAAAAAATACAGTGATAAATTCACGCCTGAGCATTACAAAAAAATAATAGAACTATATAAAGAAGGGAAATTAACCAAGAATGCCTGCCGTTTTATCGAGACCACGAAACCCGAATACTTTGAAAGTATATTCAATGGGATCGCCTCTACTGGCGAACCGGGTAAGACCTACCACCATCCGGGCTGGGATTATAATCAGCCAGAAAAGAATGATAGAGCCTGAAATCTATGCCTGAAAAACTCATCATCCGCGGCGCGCGGATGCACAACCTGAAGAATATTTCCCTGGAGATACCGCATAATTCTTTAGCGGTCATCACCGGCGTCTCTGGCAGCGGCAAATCGTCGCTGGCTTTTGATACCATCTTCGCCGAAGGGCAGAGGCAGTACGTCGAATCCCTCTCCCCTTATATGCGTCAATTCCTGGGCCAGAAGAAACCGGCTGACGTGGAGGAAATAATCGGCCTAGCGCCATCGATTTCTATCGACCAGAAAGCCCTATCCCATAACCCGCGTTCGACCGTCGGGACGCTGACCGAGATCTATGACTATCTGCGCGTCCTCTATGCTCGCGTCGGCGAGGTTTTCTGCCCGCTCTGCGGACATAAGATAGAAAAACTATCCGTCGAAGAGATGATCGACATCATCCTGACGCGCGGTCGCGATCTGAAGGAAGACCACGTTACCATCCTCTCGCCTATCGTCCGCGACCGCAAAGGTGAATACTACCAGCTGCTATACAACTATCTTTCCTTGGGCTATGGCGAAGTGCGCATCGACGGCCAGATCCATTCCTTGCGTGAACGGGTAAAGCTTGAGCCGCACCAGAAACATAGCCTTGAACTGGTCATTGACAAGGTGATGCTCAGCGACGAAACCCGGCTCTTCGAAGCGGTCGAAAACTCTCTGGAATATACCAAGGGTTTGGTTATTGCTAAGTTCGGCCGCCAGGAATTCCTGCTCTCTTCGAGCTGGACCTGTCCGAACGATAATTTCGCTTTCCCGGAAGTCGAGCCGCGGCTATTTTCCTTCAATTCGCCACACGGCGCTTGTCCGGAATGCCTGGGACTAGGGAAAATCGGCTACTTTTCAGAAAACGTCTGCCCGAAATGCGAGGGGAAACGCCTGCGGCCAGAGGCCCTCTCAGTCCGCGTCAACGGCCATAACCTGGCCGAAGTTTCCCGGCTGCCAATCAGCCGCGCCCTGGAATTCTTTAATAAGTACTTCGAGAAGATGACGAGAAGGGAACGGGCAATCGCCGAAAATGTCGTCATCCAAGTGATAAGCCGCCTGGAATTCCTCTCCAAGGTCGGTTTGAATTATCTCTCCCTAGAAAGGGAAGCTGAGACTCTCTCTGGCGGCGAGGCCCAGCGCATCCGCCTGTCTTCGCAGATCGGCTCACAATTATCCCGGACGCTCTATGTCCTTGACGAGCCGACAATCGGCCTGCACGAGCGTGATACTGCCCGCCTGATAGATACTTTGAAAAAATTGCGCGACAAACATAATACCGTCATCATCGTCGAACACGACGAGCAGACCATCCTCGAATCGGACTATCTGGTCGATCTCGGACCCTTGGCTGGCGTCCATGGCGGGGAAGTAGTGGCCGCCGGGGAGACCAAAGAGCTCTTGAAGAACAAAGCAGCTGCCAAGAAATCATTAACCCTGCAATACCTTAACGGACACCGGCAAATCGCCCTGCCAGAAAAACGGCGGGAGCAGAATCATGGCGCTCTTAAGATTATCGGCGCGACTGCCAATAACCTGAAGAATATAAAAGTGGAAATACCGCTCGGCCGCCTGGTCGGGATCAGCGGCGTTTCCGGGAGCGGCAAATCGTCCTTACTCCACGACGTCGTTTATCGCAACATCACGAAGATCAAGAACCGACCTGGCGGTAAAGCGAAGCTTAACGGCGTCAAAGAAATCAAGGGGACGGAGTATATCAACAAGGTGATAGTCATCGACCAGTCGCCCATCGGCCGCACGCCCCGTTCTAATCCGGCCACCTATACTGGCATCTTCACGCCGATCCGCGACTTCTTCGCTGCTCTGCCGGAAGCCCGCGAACGCAGCTATTCTATCGGCCGCTTCTCCTTCAACCGTCCAGGCGGACGCTGCGAAGCCTGCGACGGGGCCGGTTTCAACCTAATCGAAATGCATTTCCTGCCAGCCGTCCTAGTTGAATGCGAAGTCTGCCATGGCCGCCGCTTCAATCGGGAAACGCTGCAGGTGAAGTACAAGGGGAAGAGCATCGCCGACGTCCTTGACCTGACAATCGACGAGGCAGTCGAGTTCTTCGGCGACAATTATTTTATCACCGACAAGCTGAAAGTCCTGCAATCGGTCGGCTTGGGCTATATCAAGCTCGGCCAGAGCGCTACGACTCTTTCCGGCGGCGAAGCCCAGCGAGTGAAGATCGCCAAGGAACTGACTCACACTTTAGGCAAACGGACTCTGTACCTCCTGGATGAGCCGACGACCGGCTTGCATTATTATGATATCGAGATGCTCCTAAACGTCCTGAATAAGCTAGTCGAGAAAGGCAATTCAGTCCTGGTGATAGAACATAACATGCACATGCTCAAGTCCATGGATTATATCATCGACCTCGGACCGGACGGCGGGGAAGAGGGCGGAAAAGTGGTCGCCGCCGGTGCGCCGGAAGACGTCGCTCGGGAAGCGAAGAGTGTCACGGGAGAGTATTTAAAAGCCTATCTGAAATAGGCGCTAAGGAAATTATGGTAAATAAAAACCAGGAAAATTCGAGTAGCCGGCAATTACCATCATGGTACTTGCATGCTCGAAATTTTCCTGGCTTCTTTGGGGCCGAACAGAAAGTTGTTGATTTTTGAAATCGCTGTGGAGCTTAGTGTCGACAAGCTGATTTCCTTTTCGGTATGGGCCCCGCAATCCCTTGGTTCGGGATCGATGCTAACCTTGCCTGGTGCTTTGAGCCTACGTTTACGCGAAACTGATTAAGCGCCTTGGAGAAAAGGCGCGCCTTGATGAGCCTGGCAACCGGCACTGGCCAAGATGACAAATAACTAATATAAGGGCTCCGGTTCAGAGAGGATTTTAAGAATAAACCGTCGCTCTTATGAGCTTATATTAATACCCCTATTATTTTTGTCAATATATGATAAAAAATAGTTTTCCCCAACGAGTCTACGCCTTAGCCCGACGCATTCCCAGGGGCCGGGTAACGACCTATGGAGCCCTAGCCCGGGCTTTGCATAACCCAAGGGCAGCGCGAGCGGTCGGTAACGCCTTGAATAAGAACCCGTATTCCCCTCAGGTGCCTTGCCACCGGGTAGTGCGGTCGAACGGTGAGGTCGGCGGCTTCGCAAGCGGCCGTGCTAAGAAGATACGACTACTTGGCGCCGAAGGCGTAAAGATAAGAAAGGGCCGAATCGCCGATAAAAAATATCTCTATGATTTCTAAACTGAAAGAACGATTGAAATCGATTCCTAAGAAACCTGGCGTCTATTTTTGGCTGGACAAGAAGGGAACGGTGCTCTATGTCGGCCGGGCGACGAGCCTCAAAAGCCGTCTCAACCAATACTTCCAGGCTAACGTCGAGCCGAAGACCAGGGAAATGGTGAACTTAGCTAGCCAGATAAAATACGAAGTGACCGACAGCCTCCTAGAAGCAATCATCCTGGAAGCTAAGAACATCAAGCGCTATTGGCCGAAGTACAATATCAAGGATCGCGACGGCCGTTCCTTCATTTACGTCGTCATCCCGAAAGCCGACTACTCCAAGCCGCTCATCGTCCGGGGAAGCGACTTGAAGAGATTCCCGCCCGATAAAGCCAAGGTCTTCGGCCCATATCAATCCTTCCATCTCCTCCAGAACGCCTTGCGCCTCATCCGCCGCCTTTTCCCCTATAGCACCTGCCGGCCGGGAAGCGGACACCCCTGTTTCGACTACCAGATCGGGCTCTGCCCAGGAGCTTGCATCAATGCCATCTCATCTCGGGACTACCACAAAAACATCGCAGCTATCAGCCTCCTGCTAGGTGGCGAAAAGAAACGGCTCCTCAAGAAATTGATGAAAGAGAACCCGGACAAAGCCAAGGCTCTTGGGCATCTCCAGGACGTTTCGCTTCTCGCCCAGGAAAGCGACTTAGGAGAGAGGCGCCTTAACCGGATCGAAGGCTATGATATTTCCCATTTGGCTGGCAAGGAAAGCTACGGCGCGCTGGTCGTTTTCGAGGCAGGCGAGCCAGCCCGCTCAGAATATCGCCTCTTCAAGATCAAGGAAGCGGCAGCCGGCGATGACGAACGGGCCCTGCGCGAAGTCTTATTGCGGCGCTTCAAACACCCAGAATGGCCGCACCCGGACCTGATAATGATCGACGGCGGTTCGCCGCAGATAAGCTTCCTGGACCGCGCTTTGAAAGCGAATAATATAGGCGTACCGCTCGTCGGCATTTCCAAGTTCGGCGGCGACAAGCTCGTCTTTGCGGCCCACGCTAAGAAGCCTTGGCGCGACCTGGCCGAGAGCCTGAAGCCGACCCTTTTGAAAGTCCGGGAAGAAGCGCACCGTTTTGCCAACTACGGCCGAAAAAGGTATAATAAGGGAATAAAATAATAAAGATAAACTAACCTAAAAAATTATGAAGAAAGCGCATGTCTTCCTGGCGACGCTAATCATCGTGGCTGTCGCCGCCATTGTGATTACCGCTTTATGGAAAGCGAAAGAAAGTAACCAGCAAGATCGTTTCTCGATTACTGGTACTGGCACGGTCTATGCTAAAGCCGATATCGCCAACCTGCAGGTCGGCTTAAGGACTGGGACGAAAGCCACTCCAGCCCTAGCCACTTCCGAAAGTACCAAGAAGATGAACGACGTCGTCGCCGTCCTCAAGGACCTGGGCGTCGAAGAGAAGGATATCAAGACTACCGGCTATAGCCTGAACCCGGTCTATAACTACACGAACCAGAGAGGCCAGGAATTAGTCGGCTATGAAGTCACCCAAAACCTGACTCTCAAGATCCGCGATTTAGCCAAGATCGGCGACATTATCGCCAAGACGACAGAAAAGGGGGCTAACCAGATTGGCGGCATCAATTTCACGATTGATGACGAATTCGCCCTGAAGAACCAAGCCCGCGAATTAGCGATCGAGAAAGCCAAAGAAAAGGCGGAATTGATCGCCAAGCAATCCGGCATGAAGCTAGGCGAAGTGAAGAGCGTCTACGAGAGCCAGGAACCGACGCCAGTAACCTACGCCTATACCAATGCCAAGCTAGATATGGCGGTAAGTTCTGGCGGCGGCATCGCCAGCCCAGAAATCCAGAGCGGCCAGAACGAGATTAAGGTCGATGTCACCCTGGTTTACGAAGTAAAATAATCCCTTATATAACAAAAAACGGCCTTGAATACAGCCGTTTTTTGTTATCCCTTGACAGATTCTCCTAATCTGCTAATATATCAGCATAACAAACATCTATTACCACAGACAGCTAGCTTTCGCCTTTTAGGGCGATATAAGACTCGCCGAGGTAAAGCCGCTTAGCAATAAGCGTTTTCTCGTCTGTGGCAACACGGATTTTTTATAATATATGCCAAAGAATAAGATCCAAAAAGGAGAAATCCTGCGCAATCTAAGTGAAAAGATCAAAAAATCAAAATCAGTGGTCTTCGCCGGTTTCAATGCCCTGACCGTCAAGGACAATGAAAATCTCCGTTCCCAGCTCCGGAAAGAAAATAGTGAATATTACGTCGCCAAGAAGACCCTCATGAATATCGCTTTCAAAGACCAGTTCGATAGCCTGAATGTCAGGAAGCTCGACGGCAAGGTCGCGGCAATCTTCTCCTATAGCGACGAGGTCGCTCCGGCCAAAATCCTAGGCAACTTCCGCAAGGATAAGGAAAAGGCTAACAGAGTCTTCTTCCTGGGCGGCATCCTGGAAGGGAAGCTGCTCTCCAAAGCTGAAGTCGAGGCCTTATCGAATCTGCCGAGCAAGCAGGAATTATATGCTAAGATGGTCGGCTCCTTGAATGCTCCGATCTCCGGTTTCGTGAACGTTCTCGCCGGCAACCTGCGCAATCTCGTGAACGTCCTGAAGGCGATCAGCGAGAAGCAAGCTTAATTAATAATTAAAATAAATAATCTTAAAACTATGGAAGAGAAAAACGTGGTCGTACCGGCTAAATTCGAAAAGCTGGTCGGCGAAATCGAGAAGATGAGCGTGCTGGATTTAGCCGAGCTCGTCAAAATCTTAGAAGAGAAATTCGGCGTCAGCGCGTCAGCTCCGGCCATGATGATGGCTCCGGGTGCGGCCGTGGCGGCTCCGGTTGAAGAGAAGGACAGCTTCGATGTCGAACTGACTGATGGCGGCGCCAACAAGATCAATGTCATCAAGGCCGTCCGCGAACTGACCGAGATGGGCCTCAAGGAAGCCAAGGACTTAGTCGATGGCGCTCCGAAGGTCCTGAAGGAAGGCGTCAAGAAAGCCGATGCTGAAGCCATGAAGAAGAAGCTGGAAGAAGCCGGCGCAAAGGTAACCCTGAAATAATAGTCTTTCAAGAAACTGCTATAAAATCGCCCCTGAAAAGAGGCGGTTTTTTGTTTTAGGCACACATTGGGTAAAGGCTTCATCCTCGGTGTCGATCCGAGAGATAACCTGCGCCCCATCCTGTTCCTCAAGAAGAGCGACGGATCGCTCCATGAAGCAGTCGGGGTATTGACCCTCGACCCGAAAGCCGCTAATTACGGCCTCTGCTCGTTCGGTCCCTATTTCGACTGAATGGGGGTAACAATCAAAAAAATCCGGAAACGCCATAACAAATTGGTGTCCCCGGATTTTTATTTTAAGCAAATTCTTATTGGTTCAGATCGACCTTGTAGACCGCCTCGCCCTCTAAGACATAGGCGGCCCGGCCGGCTTCATCAATAGCTATATCAAGCGGCTGAGTGAAGTTCAGCTGGTATTGGTTTATTAGGTGCCCGTCCTTCAGGCCTAAGACGGCGATCAGTTTGGCAGCCGGATCAAAGATATAGACATATTGGCTGCCGACGATGATCTTCTGCGCCTGGCTGATGGCTGGGGAAAGGGGTGTGGCCTTGTAATCAGCTTTCTTGTTCTTATAGAACTTCAAAACCTCGCCATTGCTGTTTAGGACATAAATGCTGCCGTCGATGGCTAAATCAGCTGCCTGACTCAGGTCAGCACTCTCTTTGAGCCAATCAGCCTTGATCCCGAAGCCGTTCTTGTCCTTCGTATAGCGGTAGACCTGATTCTTATTCCTAGCAACCATATAGAGGCTGCTATTGAAGATCTTGAAGCTAGTCAGGCCGTCTGCCTGATCCAAGGGAGCAGAGATATTTGTAACCGCGCTCTGCCCGGTCTTGATGTTATATTGTACGATCTTAGCGCCATCCTGGTAATAGATCAGGTCCTTGCGGTCGGATTGCGGGTTGCTAAGGCTATTGGCTGTAGCTATTTCGGCCCGGGTAGTCGAGGAAGAATTAGGGGTCAGGCCATAGATGACTTTGCCTGAAGCGGCATAGACCTTGCCGCCGGCCCAAACGATATTAGTGACATTTAGGCCGCTCAGGTCATTGACCTTATTGTTCGTTTCGACCTTGACTATCTTCTGGATGCGGCCGCCTTGCTCTTGCAGTTTCTGGGCGAGGCGGTTATAGACCTCCTGCTGGTATTTTTTCTCCTGAGGCAGGGCGTTGAGCAAGGCCTGGGCTTCATTCAAGAGTTGGCGCGAACCGTCTTCGTCGTTATACATGAGATGGTAGTCGATCTGGTTCTCCTTATCTTCGACTATCGCCGCTTGGGCCTTGAAACCTTCCTCTTCGGCCTTTTGTTTCCTGTTCCAGGCCGTGATGCTGATGCTCAGGACGAATACAATGACGACGGCCGACAAGGCGAAAAGGAGCAGACGATTTTTCTTATTCAAATTCTTCACCCAATTGGCCAATCCAGCGAAAACGTGAGACCAGGAACTGGGCCGGAAAAAGGTGACAAGGGCGGATATAGCTTTATGGAAACGGCTGCTGAGGCTATGGCCGCTCTTCTTAAAAACGATCTTCTCTTTGAGCATGAAAGAATCGGCCCGAGCCATATTCAAGCTCTTGACCTTTCCTAAATCCAGGACCGGCTGGACGGCCGGCTTCCGGTTCTCATCCGGATAATAGCTTTTCTTAGGACGGGCTGGACGGGAGAATACCTTGAAAAAACCCCGGAAACGGCGGGAAACCTTGCTGAAACTTATCAGCCCGGCGGGGGCGAGCATCTGTTCGGTCTTCTGCTCGGTATGGTTGAGACTAGAAATGGAACTATGGGCCGATAGGTTTTCTTCTAGCTCTTCCTTGATTTCCTGACCAGCCAAGCCGACGGTATTCTTGATGATGATGCCGAGGAAGGGAACGAAGGTATTTATCTTAGTCAAAACATTCTTAATCTGTTCGGCTGCGACAACCGGCGGCAGCTTAGTCAGGATGTTGACCATCTCCCGGCCGGACAAATATTCAGGCAAGGCTTCGGAAGCGAAGACGAAATAGGAACCAACCGGTATCTCACCACTAATGACCGAGGAGAACACTTGCGGCGCCTTAGCAGCCGGCGTTTCGCGTTCCTGGTTCTGGCTAGCTGAATCAGCCGCGCTCGCTTCCACGTTGATAATCTCATATTCTTCGCCACGGCGATAGATGAGGAGGGCACGATTTTTTCCGAAGCTGGAAAAATACAGCCTGTTCTCATAGATGACGCCCAAAGTAATGTTCATGAGGGAAGGATTCAATTTCAGCCTTTCCGTCGACAGGAATTCTATCAGGCTTCTGTTTGTCTTAGCCAGGGCCGCTTCAAAAATGTTCTCAATCTTCAGGCCTTCAATCTTGCCGCGCAGGATTATCTTCTCATCGTTATAATAGTTATCTTCCAGACTGCTGATCAGGAAGTCGAAAATCTTGCGGCCGTCCGCTTTCTTCCCGCCGATTTCCGCCAGAACGAAAAGCTTGCCAGCCAAATTTTCTTTCAAGGCATCAGGTTGGGCGACAAAGACATCGCTCAAGCCAGAGGCTTTACCAGAGTTTAGGATAAGGGAAGCGATTTTATTATACATAAGCAAAATATCAATCAAGGGCTTGATTTTTTTCGTTTGACTGTTTGTTTATTATATTATACTATAAATCCATAATAAAAGGAAATATGCTAAATGCGCTTTTCGGTTCGGAAGCTAGGACAAAAATCCTTAATTTACTTCTCCTGCCCAACGAACAGAAATACTATCTGCAGCAGATTGCCAGGGACTTGCGGCTGCCAGCCAACTCGGTGCGGCGCGAATTGGAAAAGCTGGAAGAGTTCGGTTTGGTGAGCGAAGAGAAGATTGCCCCGGCGGACGGCCGAGCGGAAAAGAAGTATTTCTGCGCTAACAAAGGTTTCGTCCTCTACCCGGAGATAAAAGCCCTGCTCGTCAAAGCGCAGATCCTATCCAGCCAGAAATTCCTAAACGGCCTGCAGAAAATCTGCCAACCGAAGTTCCTGGCTCTCACCGGCTCCTTCACCAATTACCCGGAAGCGCAGACCGATCTCCTGATCGTCGGCCGCCTGAAACGCCATACCTTCTTGAAACTGATCCGCGAACTGGAAAAGGACCTAGGCCGGGAGATAAACTATACAATCATGGACGAGAAAGAATTCCTTTACCGCCGGGAGATAATGGACATTTTCCTCTACCAGATCCTGGAAGGGAAGACGGTCGTCCTGAGCGATAACCTGGCTAAAAACTAATATGAAGCCCTTTTTGGCCCATACTCTAAACATCAGTCTGAAGATTCTCCGCCTCATAATCCTGCTTCTAGCAGTAGTTTTTTTATTCCTGATAATCATCATCGCGACCTCTTATCAGGACCTGAAAGCGGCTGCAGCTAACGGCCTAGCTGGCAAAGCCCTGATGACGGAGGCGATAGCTGCTGTCCAGAGGAAAGATTGGACAATCAGCCGGGAAAAAGCGGCCAGCGCCGAAGAAAAATTCAATTCCGCCCTGGAGGATACTAAAAGAATAAAAGACAAAGCGATATTCAACCGCCTGGCGCCGCTCCGTTCCCAAGTTAATGACTTGGAATATCTCCTGCAGACCGCGGAGATTATCAGCCGTTCCTTGGAGCGCGCTATTCCGCTGGCTGAAAAAGTGGACGGAATCCGGTCCGGCGCGGCCGGCGGTGATTTTTCTGCTCTGCCGCCAGCCGAAAAAGAAAAGCTCCTGAAGCTCGTCTATGAATCCGAACCGGAATTAAACGGTTTAAAGGCTAACCTTAATCTGGCGGTCATGAATCTGGATAAAATCCACCGAATAGGCTTGCTCTGGCCTATTTACAGGCAGATCAGCGATGTCCGCCAGGAACTAAGCCAAGCTGCCAGCCTGATGGAAAAGACGACTCCCCTAGCCAGGCTCCTGCCGGCCTTAGCTGGTTATCCGACGGAAAGCCGCTTCCTGCTCATCATGCAGAATAACGACGAACTGCGCCCGAGCGGCGGTTTCATCGGCGTCGACGGCATACTCATCGCCAAAAGCGGCGAGATATTATCATTAAAAACTAGCGATAGCTACCACTTAGACATGCCGGCGGTCGGCAAGTGGCAGATGACGCCGCCGGCGCCAATCAAAAAATATCTTGAAGTCGAGAATTGGTATCTGCGCGACGCAAACTGGTCGCCGGATTGGCCGCAAAGCGCCCGTAAGATAGAGGAAATATACCGCGGCGAAAGCGCGGCCATCGGCCAACCAGTGCCGCCTTTTACCGGCATCATCGCCATCAACCCTGATTTAGTCGCCGACCTCTTGGCTTTAGTCGGGCCGATAACTGTCCGCGGGGAGGAATATAAGGCTGATAATTTCCAGCCGCTATTGCAATACAATGTTGAGGTCGCCTATAAGGAACAGGATATCTCCTCCTGGGACCGCAAGGAGATAATCAACGAGCTCTTATCGGCCCTGCGGGAAAAGCTCTTCGCCTTGCCAGCCAGCCGCTGGCCAGAATTGATAAGGATCATCGACCGGAATATCACCGAGAAAAACCTGCAGCTTTTCTTCGATGATCAGAACCAGGAAGATCTGGCCCGCGACCTAGGTGCCAGCGGGGAGATTGCCAAGCCAGGCGGCGACTACCTGTCAGTAGTCGATGCGAACTTAGGGGCTTTCAAGACTGATGCCGTTATCAAGAAGAATATCGCCTATGAGGTTTCCAGACGGGACAGTAAAGCGCAAGCCGTTTTGAGCCTCAACTACCAGCACGATGGTGGCTTTGATTGGCGGACGACCCGTTATAGGAGTTATACCCGCGTCTACGTGCCGCTGGGGAGCAAATTGATAAGCATATCTGGCCTGGATGAAGCAACAGCCGATATTAGCGTTTCTGACGATGCCGAACTGGACAAGACGGTTTTCGCCTTCTTCTTCAGCGTCGAGCCGAAGAATAGCCGGAATATAAAGATTACCTATTCTTTGCCAGACAGTCTTGAGGCCGCTATCGCCGACCAGAGCTACCGCCTATTGATCCAGAAGCAATCCGGCCGCCGGACTGAGAGCCTAAAAGTCAGGGTAATCGACCAAGGCCGGGAAGCGGCAAGCTGGCAGGCTGATCTAGATGAAGACCGGTCATTTTCTCTCTCCCGATAATTAGCGATTGATATTAAAAGGCCGCAATCCTGAAATTCGGGATCACGGCCTTTTATAAGGTACGAATTAACGTTTGAACCCTTTGATTACCGCCTTAAAACGGTCATAGGGGTCCGTAGAAGGACACTTGCGTCCATTCTCGGGAATCTGGGCCGGTTCGAGCTCGAAGATAAGGTCGGTTCCGGGCACGTAATGCTGCCCCTCACGGAAAACATGGTAAGTCCAACCTAATTTCAAGCTACGAAAGATATCAATCACATCGCGCAAGTACTGAGCAGCGCCAGGAACGATACGGTTCACCGAGAATTCCGTGACTATCAGAGGCACATTGGGATATTTCTTCTGAAAAGCATCTGCCGGAGCCAAGGACCAACGTAAGCGATCCTTATCCCAGTAAGTTTCTTTCCAAATATCGCCAGTGAACTTTCCTGGATATCCCCTAACATCCTTGCCCTTTATCCATCCCGCCCATTGAATGGTCAAGTCGTGCGGATGATACATATGTATCGCCATCATCACCTTACCGTCATCCAATAACTCCTCGGCCGGTTCCCAGCCTGGGAAGACGGTCTTCCAGCCTTCTCCTTCAAGGGTGTATTCAGTCGGAGAAATGGCTGAGATTCTCCAGCCATAGGGAGGGGTAGCGATGATGGTGTGGCGCCGGTCTATCTTCCTGATTTCTTTGATCAGCTGGACCTGCAGTTGGTCCCACATCCAGCCACGGTTCTCCGGAGCGTTAACATCGTTGTCTTTCGGCTCCGGCTCATTGAAGAGCTCATAAGCGACGGTGCGAGCCGGATAATCAGCAAAGGTCAAAGCCAACTGCTTCCAAGTCTCGACCAGGATAGTGCGGAAACGCTCCCCGGCACTATCGGACTTCCAAAGGCGGAAATCTTTATAGCCTGACCAGCGGACTAACCCTGGGGTTTCATGGTAATCGATGATGACCAAAATTCCACGCAGGCGACAACGGTCGACGAAATCCTTAATCTTAAGCATCTTAGCTAAAGGGACGCGAGAAGTCTGGGCGGTGTCACGGTCTTTCATCTCGTGTAGGTCGCCGATCATGAGCATCAAGCGCAGGGTGTTACCGCCCCACTTCTTTACCGAATCAATATCGGCATCAGCAAGGCAGTTATAGGAAGTAAATCCGCGAATCTTCGATCCATTGATTCCGGAGTATTTCTTTTTGCCGGCAGCAAAAATAGTAGCGGCCGCAAGACAGAAAATAATGACAACCAATAGTTTCTTCATCTTTATGATTTTAAAGGGTTAATTTTTAAAGATACTAATCAATATAAAATAACATCTTATATAAAAAATGTCAATCTTTTCGCAATGGTTCAGCACCTTGGAAACACTTAGTCCAAAAAGTGGTATAATCAGGG
>CAYOKE010000008.1:0-30330 GCA_964404515.1 uncultured Gammaproteobacteria bacterium
TAAATCATCCCTGCGGCAAGACCGCAGGGCGTTAGGCTCGGGCTCAGAGCTCAAACAGTTTTAACTGTTTTACGTCATCCCCCCGACCTTGGTTAATAATATAATTTTCAATGATTTTTCTGTCACCCTTGCCGCTCACGGTGGCGAGGTAATAGCCGTCGCTCCAGAATTCTCCGCCCCACAAATCTTTTTTCACTTCAGGAGCTTTTTCAAACACCAGGCGACCGGAAATACTCTTGATGACTTTGACTACCCGACTACCGGAGTATGCCGGGATGAATCGGAGCAGAATGTGAATATGGTTTTGATCAAATCCAATATGACTGATTTTTATTTCATACCGTTCTTTGATACCGGCCAGACTTTCTTTAATTGCTTCTTGTACTTTTTCGTTTAGGACGGCTCGACGATATTTGATGGTAATCTGGAGATGATAATAACATTCGGAAACATTGTGATACCAGTGCCAAATTGTATTGTTGGTGTTAGTCATAATACCAACATTATACCACTTTAACCCGCTGTGCGTGCAGGGGGATATCCCCCTGCTACCCCCTTAAACGGCTCCCTGCGGCAAGACCGCAGGGTTAATTCGTTTATCCAAAGGAAAGATGCCGGTAGCGTTTCTTTCGCCACCCAGTAGCCAGGTGAAGCAGTGCTCAGAGGTAATAGTAAGAAACGCTTGAAACGAAGCGGGGATAGCAGACCATCTATATGAAGGTCTAGCTCCCCCTTCTTTTTTTATATCGACTTATCCGGCCAGCTGGCCTTCGAGGCCGAAAGGGCGGGCCTCGGTTATCTTTACGGCGACGAACTTGCCGACGAGCTTACGGCTGGCTAGCCCAGTCGCTTCAATGAGGATGGTCTGGTATTGACTGGTCTTGCCATAATACTTGCCACGTTTGTTGAGCCCTTCGATGAGGACTTTAACTGTTTTCCCCAGGAATCTTCCATTATAATCTTGGGCGGTTTTTTTTAATATGACCTCCAAAGCCTTTTCCCGCCGCCGCTTCTCTTCCCGGCAGACATCATCTTTCAGCCTAGCAGCGACTGTCCCGGGCCGGGGACTGAACTGGGCAATATAGGCAAGGGCGAACTTTATCTCCCTGAATAGCTTAGCGGTATTATTAAACTGGATTTTGGTCTCGCCCGGGAAGCCGACGATGACGTCGGTAGTGACGGCCAGGCCCGGCTTAGCTCGCCGGATTCGCTTGATAAGATCGATATAATGTTTGGCCGTATATTTCCGGTTCATAGCCTTTAAGATATCATCATCTCCGGATTGGACCGCCAGATGGAGGTGAGAACAGATCTTGCCTGAATCGCCGATAGCCTTAATCAGGCTGGCGCTCATGTCCTTGGGGTGGCTAGAGGAAAAGCGTATCCAGAAATCTCCTGGGATAGCAGCGATCTTTCCTAGCAACTCGGGAAATTTTACCTGGCCATCCCGGTAACTATTCACGTTTTGGGCGATCAGGATGATTTCCTTGTAGTCTCTTTGTATGAGCTCTCTCACCTCTTTCATTATTTCTCTCGCCGGTCGATAGACTTCGCGGCCGCGGGCATAGGGGACGACGCAATAGGAACAGAAGTTATTACAGCCGTTCCCGATCGGGACATAGGCCGTAAAGGCGTTCCCGTGCTTTGGGGCAATAGTTAGGTATTTCTCGCCTTGCTTCAAACGCACTTCGTCCAAACTGAACCGGGGCTTCAGTCCTCCTCCGGCCAGGAGCTCCGGCAGCTGCAACATCTCGTTTATGGGCAAGAAGAAGTCCGCCTTCCCTCTCAATCTCTTCTGGACGTCCAGACGGCGACTCAGGCAGCCGGCGATGACTATCTTCGCTCCGGGATTTTCCAAACGGAAACGGTTAGCCAAGCCATAGACGCGGTCTTCGGCCATCTGTCTGACCCCACAAGTATTGATGATTATGATATCGGACTTCAGGGGATTGCTTTCTTCCCGGAAGCCACATCTATCCAAAAAAGCGGCCAAGCGTTCGCTGTCCACCTTGTTCATCTGGCAGCCGATGGTGATGATATGATAGTGCTTATTTCTCAATGGTTGGCTTTTCATACTTCAGGCGATAGAGGCCGAAACGGGCATTTATCTTCCGAACCGTTTCTAGTTTCAGGTTATAGGGCGCTAATTTACGTTCGTTAAGATATTGCACGTCGGCTTCGTTGAGATAGAAATTATAATAATAGACCGGGTAATGGTGGACCAGCTTCGCAGCCGCTGTCAGGATCTCATCGTTCGGGAGAGTACCCATGATGACCCGCCGTTCCGGAAAGAAAAATTTATCATAATACCGAGTAATAATAATAGCTTCGGGCTCGGTTAGCTCTAGGACACGTTCAGTACTAGCCTTCTCCAGCTGGTTATTATAATAGAGGTAAGCCAAGCCTTCTTCCGAGCCGTAGAGCACGAAATTTATTCCAAAATAGGCAATGACGATGACGGTCATGGCTTGGAGGGCGAAGGCGAGGACCGGGCGGAAATTATCTTTCACTGCCCGCCCCATCAACAAGAGGGCGCGGCTCAAGCGATAGATAGCAAGAGACAGGAGAGGGATAAGCAGAAGGTAAATCGGCAGCCAATAGCGGGTATAGGAATTGCCGATCGTGAAGCTATTCGGGTTAGGATTATCATTGAAACGCCAGCTGCCGTAGTAAAAAACCAAGATTAGGCTCAGGATACCTAACGCCAGAACATAGACCAAATATTTCTTCTCGAAACGCCGGATATTCTTGATGACTAGGATGACGAAGCCTAGAAGGCCGCCATAAAGGAGGATGGGGAACATCTCTAACACATAATGCCGGAACATGGCGACGGACTGCGGCGCATTGAAACCAAAGTAGAATATCTGCTTGGCGATAGTCAGGAATGAATCGCGATATTGCCCTAAGCGGCCAGCCAGGGTACTGTCGACCAGCGCGCTGCCAGCCCGGGAAATGGTATCAAGCGACCGATTCATCTCATTATAGCCGCCATAGAAGGGGGCATTATACAGGATGGTGTTCCAATAGATTGTCGGCAAAAAGGCTAGGAACATCCCAGCTAAAAACAGGAGGAGTCGGGTCAGCCCAATCCGACGGGCGTAAAACAACCAGATTAGGAACAAGACGGGCAAGAGCCAGAGCAGTTCCGAAGTTCTAGTGATGATGGCTAGGCCGAATAGCAGGCCGGAAAGGAAGGCGAACAGGAATTGCGGCCAAGGCCGATCCTGGAAATTGAATGCGAAAAATCTTTCCTTCTTCTTCTCCCTTCTCTTGCCGATCGCCAGGACAAGAAGATAGAAGCCGATAATCAAGAGGACGATGAAGAGGACGTTATGGAACATGCTCCGGACCGTATAATAGATATAGACCGGGAAGCTGGCCAAAAGAAAGGCCGACCAGAGTGCAATCCGTTCGCTGGAAAATAATCGACGTATCAATAGATAGAAGAAAATGATACCCAAGGCCGCGAAGAAAGGGGTCAGGAAAGGAATAACGGCAACCCCTAGCCAGCCACCGATAGAACCATAGACAAGGACGATGCCCAGGAAACTGACCGGCTTCAGCCAACCGAAATCGCTGCGCAGGCTGCGCGGCATGACCATATTGTCTCCCCAGACCGCAGCCGGATCAAAAACCGCTAATTGCCGGGTCTGGCTTAGGCGACGACTGAAGAAATAATTAGCCGTCTCATCCGGCGAAGACCATTTGACATAACCGGGGTCCTGGCTGAAATAGTTGAAACTGGATGTAGCTACAAAAAAAACCACGGCCAGGAGGCCGACGATAATTAGATTAGCATATTTTTCCAGTCGCGCTTTCATTACTCTCATGTTATCCGAAATTGCCAATTTTTACAAGAATTTGCTATGATTAAAGATAATTATGAGAATACGCAAACTGATTAACGGAATAATCGCCAACGCTAATGATTATGGCCTACTTCTGATTTCCCTTTTGATAATATTCGGGGCAAGCGTCTATTATCTATACGCCTTAAACTGGCTGGGCACAGCGATAACTCTGCTATTGACGATTATCGTCTTCTATTTCCTATCATATTATTTTCTGAAACCGGTGCCGACAGAAAAAAATTATTTAATATTAAATAAAAAATACTTAATCTGGGGAGCAATATACCTTGTCCTGGCCGGTCTGACCTTTTGGATTGCTTATTGCCACCAAAGTGCCAAAGCCCTGATTTCCCCCTGGCAATTACTCGATTGGCGTTTCTTTTCCTCCTATCTGGCCACGACCTTCATCTTGATAATGGCCCTGAGAGAAAAAACTATCGCCCCGACCGGCAAGCTGATTCTCATTTCTTTGCACTATTTCTTATCCTTCAGCGTCGCGGCGATTATCTACCAAATCGGCTACGGCTTCGATCCCTTCATCCACCAAGCGACCATGGAACTGATCGACAAGAAAGGCCTAGTGACGCCGAAACCAGCCTATTATCTCGGCGAGTACGGCCTAGTTATCATATTTCATAAGATCAGCGGTCTGGCGATTTATGGCCTAAATAAATTTTTGGTCCCATTCCTAGCCTCGCTTTTCCTGCCGGTAACCGTTTACCGTTTCTTGGGCCATGAGATGATAGGAAAGGAGACGGCGATAGCGGCCAACCCGGCAGCGGCGAATTTCCTGGCAGTTCTCTTCTTGCTCGGCCTGACCTTCTCCCCTTTTACAGTCACGACGCCGCAGAACTTATCCTACCTCTTTCTGATACTGGCGATTTTCGCTGGGCTGGGACGCAACAATCCTCTCTGGACCCTAATCCTATCCCTGGCGACCGCCGCTATCCATCCCCTGACTGGCATCCCCGCCCTCCTATTCGCCGCTTATATCTTCTTGAGGAAATACCGCGGATTGATGAAACCTTGGCTAGCTAAAGCTATCGGCTTATTAATATTCTTGGCTAGCGCTTTGGGACTGCCCCTGGCCCTACTCCTTACCAATAACCATAATTCGCAAAAATTTTCTGGCGGCCTGAGTTTACTGGCCGCTCCTTTCCAAAGCCTTTTCGCCAACCTATCGGTAGCCGGCCAGGAAGATTGGCTCCTGAATGCTATCTATTTCTTAGCCGATAACCATAGCTTATTCCTCATCCTGGCAATCTTAGCCAGTCTCTTCTACTTTTACCGCCTTAAGCCTCGCCCGGATTGGCGGCCGCTCATCTATCTAATCTCTTCTCTCCTCGTCGCCTATACCCTGGCTAGTCAGATAAATTTTCATGACCTCATTGATTACGAACAGACTAATTATGCCGGCCGAATATTGGTTCTTATCTTGATTTTCTGCTTGCCCTTCATTAGCGCTGCCCTAGCGGCTCTTATCAGGCGTCTCCTCGCCAGCGAAAAGACGATAGCTACTGCCTGGCTGGTTTTCGGGCTGGCTTTTCTAGGTACCAGCCTTTATCTTTCCTACCCACGTTTTGATAAGTATTTCAATTCCCGCGGTTATAGCGTTGGAGAGAACGACATCTCAGCCGTCAGACTGATAGCTGCAAACGCCGCCAAACCCTATATCGTCCTAGCTAACCAGCAAGTCAGCGTCGCCGCCCTAAAAGAGCTGGGATTCGACCATTATTATAAGACCCCGGCTAGCGAAATCTATTTCTATCCGATCCCGACTGGCGGTCCGCTCTATCGATACTACCTGGATATGGTATACAAAAACCCCGACCGTAAGACTATGGCCGAGGCTATGGATTTGGCCGGAGTTAACGAATCATATCTAGTCGTCAACAAATACTGGCACGAGAGCGGCAAAGTCATCAACGCCGCGAAATTGACGGCTGATAGCTGGCAGGCAGTAAACGACGATGTCTACATCTTTTCCTACCGCCGCTAAGGATGATTATTGGCTTTCCTGGTAGTTCCAGACCGGACCGACAGAGAAGAATTTCCCACCGCTATTCTCATGGACTAGAATCATCAGTTTTAATTGGCTGAGATCTTCATTCAGATTGGTACGCTGCTTAGGCGACCGCAAAACCAATCGCTTATCTTTCGAGCTAGCCGGCTCGATTTTTAATTGCTTAGTAAAATCAACCAAGACCTCATTATCCTCTTTGGTCATAGTCTCACCCTGAATTTCTTTGAGCATCACCCGCTCCAGGGCGGATAAGTTATTATTCGATGTCTGCAGGTTCTGGATCGATGATCCCGCTTCCTCGCTTAGCTGTAAGGCAGAGAGTACCTGGATTAGCATGTTATTATTAGCGATCAACTCTTCCAATAGGTTGATATTCGGTTCGATATAGGAATTCTCGTTCCGGCTCGAGTAGCTTCCCAGCCCTTGGCCCTTGAATACCTGGTTGAGTGAGAACTTCTCGAGCGGCAACTGCAGGTTTATCCAGGCAGCGGCGGCCGTGTCCAAGGATTTGTCCTGCCAAGCTAAAGAGCTCGCGAAGGTTGGACGCAAGCTCCGGTCAAGAGCTAAGAACGCTTTCAAGAAATTTAGCGTCGTCCAATAATTGGTTGTATGCCAGACCGCTTCCTGCTTCAGTTGGTCTTGCAGGTCGGCAGCGGCGGCGGAATAATTATCGTAATTGGTATTTTCTGAGAAATAGGCGTTATTAGTGATAGGATAAGCCAAGTTAATGGCGTCCAAAGCCATGCCATTGCAACGTCTGGTGGTATTGAGATAAGTGCAGGCCGTGACATTGTCTTGGGCCTTATTCGCCCCTAAGAACTTATCGACAGCCGGCGTCACTAGGCGGTCGAATATATAATCGTTCGGCCAATACGACTCCGCCAAGACTTTAAGGCCAAGATGGTTCCGGGAACCTGATTCTGCCTTATCCCAGGCACCCTGGAAAGGAGAGAATTCATAAGCAAGAATTTGGGATCGCAATTTTTCCAGGTTATCCTTAGCCCCCTCGTTCCGATCGGAGAATAATTCTTCGATATTATAGTTAGGACCGAATAAAGCAATTAAGGAATCCCGATAATGGATGTAGTTCAAATCTTCCCTTAAGCCCTTAAAAAAAGCCATAACCTTGTAGATTCGTGCCCATTTGTTCTTTATCTCCGGCAAACTAGAAAAATCCTGGGCGATTAGGCTAGCAGCAACCATGTTCAGCCGCCAATCCTCACGGTCAAGCAGACAATTAGGGCAAGACGCATCACGATAATTCAAGGGAAAGACAGAATTCAACCATTTAGTCGTCAGATAAAAATTATTCAACTTGGCATTCTGGCGGTAATCGACCGGCACCGAGAAATCAAGATAATCGCGGCTATAGAGCATGACCGGGGACTTGGCTTCGGCTTTGCTTTCGCGGATCAATTTCACCTCCCGTGAAACATCATCCCGCAAATAAGGAGGGATGATGAAAGAAAAACGGTTAGCCTCTACCGTCGTGAATAGATTCCTATTGTCAATAGCCTCCTTGGACGCAATCTGGTTGGCAGACGGCTTCAAAAGTTCAAGGGCGACAGCGAAATAGGCGGCTTCGAGCCTTTCCCCTTCTAGAACGGAATCATTGACATTGCCGATAGATGCCAGACGAGCTTCATAGCGCTTCTGGGCAGCGGTGAATAGGTCTTTATTGATATTCCAAAGATTATCATAAAAGACGTTCTCCTCGATATCTTTGAAGGTCCGCTTGAAGATTTCCTGATAGTAGTAGATGATGAAGTCGGAAGTGATAAGAAGCGGGACTTGCTTGTCATCCAGCTGGCCGTAGATCGAATAGAAATCCGGTGCCTCCTTGGCCCAAGGGTTATCAATCAGGGCGAAACCGTTTTTATTCAGGTTCTCCAGGACCGGATCCAGGCTAAGTTTGCGGGACAGGTCATAATAATTCATGACATCAATCTTAACGTTCAGGGGCAAATCGTAATCCTGGAATTTAGCCGTGACCTGAATTTTCGGTGACTTATAGAAATCATTGAAAGACAGATATTCTATAGGCAGATTAGAAAAAGTGGAACTGGCCATAGTCGAAGAAGCCGTCCCTTGGCCGTCAGAAGAAGGCAGGTTGGCCGGAGTGTTTGTGGCTTCGCTTCCAGAGACCGGCTGTTCTGGGACGGGAGATGATGATGGGAAATATTTCTTCGCCGCCCAGACGACGCCGGCGATTATGACCAGAACGACTACGACGGCTAGACCAATGATTATTATTTTCCGGAAGCCGTGATTCGGACCAAAACCGAACGGATTGCCTCCCGACGAAGGGCCGGCTTTTTCCGCTCCGGAGGCCGAGGATAAAATTGTCGGCTGTTCAGAAAACATGGATTTATCTTAAATATTGATATTTGTTCTGCAGATGTTCATCGTAAGTCCGGGCATAGATGACGCGACGGTCGCTAGTCGTCAGGAAATAATTATAATCGGTAGCAATCGGATAAATCGCCGCCTTAATCGCCAAGATTCCAGGATTGCAGATCGGCCCAGGCGGCAAGCCGCGGTATTTATAGGTATTATACGGCGAATCGATCTCCAACTCCTGGCCGCTATGTTGTGCCTTGGTATCGCTCAGGATATATGACAAGGTCGCGTCTGATTGCAGGCCCTGACCGAACTTCAAGCGCTGCCAGAAGATGCCGGCGATGATACGGGCGTCCCGGTTATCACCCTTTTCGTAGCTGAGCGGCGCTTCCTTCTCAACTAAAGAAGCCATAGTTATGACCGCATAGATGCTCTTTCCCTGCTGTTTAATATCGGCTCGCATTTGTGGCGTCAGTTTCTTGTCAAAATTAGATAGCATCTTCTCGATTACCTCGTCGACCGTGGAAGTACTGTAGATACGGTAGGTGTCCGGGAAGAGATATCCTTCCAAGCCATAATATTCTGGCTTATCCTTAAGAAACGAGAACTCTTCTGACCAATCCTTGAGGGCCGGCATTTCTTTGTTATAGCGATAGTCGACTTGAGGGAAGCCGGCTTTTTCCAGGAATTCTTCGCTTTGCCAACGTCCCTGGCGCTCGAAATACTGGCCGATACCGCGGCTAGTCCAGCCTTCTAAGATCTGAATCGTGTCTTCCGGACGGGTCGGGGCATCTTCCGGCGGCTGACGTTTAGCTAGTTTGTCGATAAGGCGGGTGATAGCCGGCGGGAAACGATCTTCGTTGTCTATCACCAATGTCTGAAAAATATAACGGAGGCAAAACAGACTGACGATAATAGCAGTGGCCAAGATGATCGCGCTGGTTACTAAAAAATATTTGACGACTTTCTTCATATCCTAGCGGCTGGCGCGTTTTATCTTAACCTTGGCCGCCCGAGAAATGAGCTCTGAGCTGGCCCTTATCTTCTTTCCCAAGCCGTCGACTATCTTAATGCCGAGTTGCTGGCAAATTTCCGCTTCGGGAATATTACCCAGGCTTTTCATCCGGTCGCCGCCCTTGGCAAAGATGTCCGGTCGGACCTTGGCTAAAGTCTTGATAATCGGCACTTCGCCGTCAGGAAACTTGTAGTCGTCTGAGGCCAAGACCGCCTCGTCCACGTAGCGCAGGGCTCTGACTATCTCCAGACGATCCTTCTCAGACATAAAAGGCACTCGCCCCTTCAGAGCTACTTGTTTGTCGTTATTGACGATAGCGACGAGCTTGTCGCCCAGTTTCCTAGCCTTCTGGATCATTTCCAGATGGCCGACATGGAGTGGATTGAAATATCCGGAAACCGCGACCACAATCGGCTTTTTCCTTTTCTTGTTTTTGGCTGTCTTTTTGCTGGTCATATTTAAAAATATTGCTTAAATCACTAAAGTTATTATAGCAAAAAGAGATAGTTCGGACAATAAATGGGAAAGCCAAAGAATCTAATCTTCAATCACTATCTTCCTCGACTTATAGACAGACGGTCATAATTCCCATAATAAATAATCCTGGGGGAGAATTTTTCTCTCTCAGGATTATTGTTTTGAATCCCACCGTTAAAGGTGGATGAATAGATAGCAGTGAATCGAACGATCCTCGTAGCAATAGCCCGGACCGATCAGCCCTTTGATGTACCCGCCAGAAAACTCTTTTAGGATTCCCCACTCGCCCCTAACCAGCTTTTTCTTAGCTAGGTCATATCCGGTATCACTGTAGAGGTTCCAGCTCCTATCCGATCCCAGGTGGAGCTGAAAAAGGTTAGAAATAACATTATCCTGTCTCCAGACGAATATCTCAGATATCCGCCAGAATTCAGCATTCACGACTGTTCCGAATTTTTTGTTCCACTCGTCGTAAAAAGCAGAGACGGTTAATTTTTTCGGCCAGCTTATGCTGATCTGGTATTCGGGCTTGCCATTTCTCTCGGCGATGCCGGCTCCAACGGATAGCTTGTCTTTTATCGCCAGCCAATTGACTTTGGCGCATAAGGCCGCTCCCGGGATCTGGGCTTCAGTGAAGGTCTCAAATTGCCCACCGGCTGAAACTGGATAGGGGCGTTGTTCCGTAACAAGCGTGCCCATCTGGCCGAAAGAAAATGTCAGGTTTTCCAGGGGGTTGACGGTCACCCAGAATAACTCCTTCGTCCAGCTAGCATTATTTGTTTCCAGCTGGTACATGCCCATCGCACTGACAGATATATACTTGCTGGGTTTCCAGCTAACGGAACTGCCAAGCCTGACCCCGGCGAAAGCATCAGCGTGCAGACTATCCACGCTGAAGTTTACGCCAGAGAGCATCCCGGCATACAGCTTATCAACCATAACGGTCTTGGTGACCGGAATGTCCTTGATCTGAGCAAAGCTACCTCCGGCCCAGCCGAGGATAACGAGAAGAATTACGATTTTTTTCATGACTAACTATTTGGTTTAGGGGGGTTTTTATTAATTTTTAAAAGTAATATTATATTACAACACAAAATAATTAAAAAGTCAATATACCAAATAACCCTAATTTCCGGTAAAATAAAGGCATAATCTACAACATATGACTTTCCGCGAATATCAAATAAAAGCCAAAGAAACCGCCCGTTTTCCTGAAAAGGAGAACTCTTTCATCTACGCTGCCCTAGCCTTGAACGGCGAAGCTGGTGAAGTGGCGGAAAAGATTAAGAAAATCTGGCGGGACAAAGGAAAGGTAGTCTCGCTTGAAGACAAGGAAGAGATCAAAAAAGAAATGGGTGATGTCTTGTGGTACCTGTCTCAGCTAGCTGAAGAGCTGGGGGTTGATTTTGACGATGTCGCTGAAACCAATATCAAGAAAATCCATTCCCGCCTGGAACGGAACCTAATCCATGGCGCTGGCGATAACCGCTAAAGCTATGACTATCTTCCAAAGCATCATCTTGGGCATCATCGAAGGACTGACCGAATTCCTGCCTATCTCCTCGACAGCGCATCTTATCCTGGCCGGCAAATGGTTGAGGATACCAAGCTCGGAATTCCTAAAGACTTTCGAAATCTCTATCCAACTCGGCGCTATTTTAGCTGTCGTCGTCCTCTATTGGAAAAGAATCTGGTCGGGTTGGAATTTTGTTGGAAAAATCACTACCGCCTTTATCCCAACAGCCGTAATCGGGTTAGCCTTATACAAGATAGTGAAGAGTTACCTGATGGATAATGACTATATCATCGCTAGCGCTCTTCTCTTAGGCGGCTTAATCCTGATATTTTTCGAGAGGTATTACTCTCGGAGGCTTACTAGCAAAGAGTTGTCTAGCCAGGTTGAAAAAATTGAAACCAGCTGCCCGATCTCCTATCGCCAAGCGGCAATCATCGGCGTATTCCAATCGCTCGCGATCATCCCAGGTGTCTCCCGAGCGGCCGCGACGATCATCGGGGGACTCAGCCTCGGCATAAAGCGAAAAGATATCGTCGAATTCTCGTTCCTGCTGGCTATCCCAACCATGGCTGCCGCCACCGGTTTGGATCTATATAAAAGCCGAGAAACGCTCCTAGGCTTAGGCGGCCAAGACCTGACTGCTTGGGCTCTAGGGTTTACCCTTTCTTTTATCACGGCTATCATCGGCGTCAGGCTATTCCTTCGATTCATCCAAAAAAATGATTTCATCCCTTTCGGCTGGTACCGGATTGGATTAGGTCTAGTCGTCATCCTCTGGCTGTCTTTCTAAAGATATTAGCGATAAAAAAAGCCGCTTCCCTCTGAAGCGGCTTTTTTGCTTTTGAGTTTACTCGGCTTCTGGAGCTATAAAACCATCCACCTTCACTCGGTCGCCAAAGGGCTTCAAGGCTTCTTCGGCTAGAGTACGGAGAGATGATAATTCTTCCTCACTACTAGCAGAAATGATGATATAGAAAGGATTCTCAGCGGTGAATCTCTCGCCCAGGCCATGATCGCCGAGGGCGATGCCGGTCAAAGCGGGCAATTCTTTCTTCAAATAGCTATCGCCAAGCTTGAAGAAGGGCGCCGAGCTGATGAATTGGGGCGGGAAATCCGGCCAATTGGCGGCATCAAATCGACCACTCGCTTCGACAAGCAGCAGACGTTCATTATGGACCGGGGAAACGAATTGGTCATGGTTGACTTCCTTGTAGTTATTGCCAGTCTTCTCGGCCAACTCCTTAGCGCCTTCATAACCGTAGCGGTCACTGTCCGGACCCGGGTGTATGATAGCTGCAGCGCCGCAACCTTCATGGCCGGTAATGGTCAGGGGGCGACCGAGGCGTTCACGCTTATCAATAAGCGCCTGGACGAGTATATCCATTTCTGTCTCGTCGGCTACCATCCCCTCGCCGGCTAATCCCATCTTCGCGCCATTTACGACCCGGCCGTCAGAACAATCCAAGGTATCCAGTTCGCGGCTGAAAGCTTCTCGGAAACCAGGGATTTTCTCGATGATAGCGGCAATCTTTTGGCCCGCGTTAAGTTGCTCGATGATTTCATTCCGCTGGGATCTCTCCCAAGCTTCGTTCAATAATTGTTGATGGTCATTGTGTTCCATGGCTGTTTTTTCAAAGTTCATATTATATTAGCTGTTTATTCCTTCTTATTCAAAGCTTCGCCTTTCAGTTTCCGCCATTTATTCAGGGCCTTTTCCCGGGCCAGTTCCTTTTCGATCCGAGCAGCGATTTCAGTGAATTCGACATCGTCCCGGTTCTTAGCCTGCTTCTTCAGGTCTTCCGCCCGAGCTTGGGCTTCCTTGATCCGAGCTTCATCCAATTCGGCGGCGTACTCGGCCGTATCTGCCAAGATGACGACCTTGTCTTTCATCACTTCAATGAAACCGCCGGAAACCGCCATGATTTCCACGACGTTATCCGTCCGTTTCACTTCGATAACGCCAGACTGAAGAATCGAAACCAAAGGGATATGGTCCGGCAGGATCGTAATCTCTCCACTCGTTGTCGGGACGGTAATCTGCAGAATTTCTTGGTGCAAGACGACGCGTTCCGGCGTGACGATTTCGAATTGGATTGTCTTTTGAGACATATTAAAATTTAGAAACTTTGATCATTTAACGTCCTCGATGCCTCCGCACATATAGAAGTTATCTTCGGACTTGGAGTCATGCTTCCCTTCCAAGATTTCCTTGAAGCCGCGAATCGTGTCGGCCAATTTGACGTATTTTCCGGGGCGGCCGGTGAATTGTTCAGCAACGAAGTTCGGTTGGGATAGGAATTTTTGGATCTTACGGGCACGGGCGACAATGACTTTATCTTCAGCCGATAACTCTTCCATGCCCAAGATGGCGATGATATCCTGCAAATCCTTATAGCGTTGCAATATCTTCTGGACGCCACGGGCAACCTCGTAATGCTCTTGACCCACAATCTTTGGATCCAAAATGATAGATGAAGAGTCAAGTGGATCGACGGCCGGGTAGAGGCCGAGCTCGGCTAGGGAGCGGGCCAAAACCACGGTCGAATCTAAGTGGCCGAAGGTGGTAGCCGGAGCCGGATCGGTCAAGTCGTCGGCTGGCACATAGACGGCTTGGATGGAGGTAATAGAGCCATTCTTGGTCGAAGTGATGCGTTCCTGAAGTTCCCCCATTTCTGAAGCCAGAGTCGGCTGATAACCGACCGCGGAAGGCATGCGGCCCAAGAGGGCCGATACCTCTGAACCAGCTTGCGTAAAGCGGAAGATGTTATCGATGAAGAGGAGCACATCTTGGTTCTTCTCGTCACGGAAATATTCAGCGATGGCTAAACCGGAAAGGGCAACGCGGGCACGGGATCCTGGCGGTTCGTTCATCTGGCCGAAGACCATCGACACCTTGTCGATGACGCCGGACTCCTTGAATTCATGATATAGGTCATTGCCTTCGCGGGTTCTTTCTCCGACCCCGGCAAAGACGGAATAGCCGCCGTGCTCGGAAGCGATATTATGGATGAGTTCCTGGATAACGACCGTCTTGCCGACGCCAGCACCGCCGAACATGCCGACCTTGCCGCCTTTGACAATCGGACAGATGAGGTCGATGACCTTGATGCCGGTCTCTAAGATCTCAGCTTTAATGGACTGATCAACAAATTTCGGCGCCGGACGGTGAATCGGATATTTCTTATCAGCTTTGACTGGCTTACCGCCATCAACTGTCTCGCCTAGGACATTGAAAATACGGCCCAATGTTTCCGCTCCTACCGGAATGGAAATCGGTGTGCCGGTATCAATCGCCTTGTCGCCACGTTTCAAACCGTCGGTCGAACCCATGGCCACGGTACGGACCAAGTTGGAACCGATGTGCTGTTCGACTTCCAGGGTCAATTTCTGGCCATTCAACTCAACTTCTAGAGCGTTATAGATTTCGGGCAGCTTGCTCTCGAAATGGACATCGACGACCACGCCGATAACCTGTTTGACGACCCCGCTGTTTTGCTTGTGTTCGGACATATTATTTGAATTATTTTTATATCATTCTGCCAAAGCGTTCGCTCCAGCGCTGATTTCGGCGATCTCGGCAGTAATGCCGGCCTGGCGGGCTTTGTTATAGAAAAGGGTGAGCTCGCTGACCATGTCGCCGGCTGCTTCCGTCGCCTGATGCATGGCGGTCATCTGAGCGCTGTATTCAGAGGCGTTCGATTCTAGGAAGGCTTGGTACAGCTGTATTTCGAGGAGGCGCGGGATCATCAGGTCCAATACCTCCCTCGGGCTTGGTTCGAAGGTGTATTCTAAGCTCAAGCTATCGCCGCCTAGATGTTTTTTAGTCTTTTCTTTAATCATTTCCGGCGTTACGCCCGCTTTCGATTCCTGGCCGATGATACCTAAATATTCCTCCTGGTCGAGCTGCACTGGTAATAATTGCTTGACGCGCGGAATCTGCTTGGCAGCATTCACGAAATCAGTATAGGCGACGAAGACCTTATCGTATTTGCCGGCTCGGTAATCATCCAGGGCTAACTTTACGATCGGATGTATTTCTTTAGCATCGGTGACTAGGTCGCTCTTTTCAAATTCAGCGCCAATATTATATCCCGCCTGATGGATAGCGGCGCCTTTCTTGCCGACTAAGATAAAATCCGTATCGATATTATGTTTTTTGACCGAATCTTTGGCTTTAGTAATGATAGCCGCGTTATAGCCGCCGCACATTCCGCGATTAGAGGTGATGAGAATGACCGCTGCTTTCTTCACAGCCGGACGAGGAGTGAGGAAGGGATGTAAAGCGTCGTTTCTCCCTTCCTGCATCTTGGCCAAATGCAAAATCGTCTCCCAGCTCAGGTTGGCATAGGTGCGAGTCTTAAGCACGGCTTCAATTGCCCGTCTCATTTTGGCGGCCGCTACCATTTCCATCGCTTTCGTTATCTTCTTAGTGCTGGAGATGGATTTGATGCGGCGGGAGATTTCCTTGGTCTTGGCCATAATTACTTGACTAGATAATCCAGGGTCGCCTTATAATCCTCGATCAATTTCTTGACTAAGCTTTCGATCTCATCGTTTAATTCCTTCTTTTCGTTTATCAGCTTCAGGGCAGCATCATTCAGGTCGGCATATTGGTATAGCCCGGCTTCGAATTCCCGGACCTTATCGACCGGAACGTTATCCATAAAGCCGTTAATGAGAGAATAATAGATAAGGACCTGTTTTGCGACCGGAAGCGGTTGGTACTGGTCTTGTTTGAAGATTTCATATAATCTCTGGCCGCGGTCCAGCTTCTTCTTGGTTTCGGCGTCGAGATCCGAACCGAATTGGGCGAAAGCCGCCAATTCGCGATATTGAGCCGCTTCGAGACGCATCTTGCCCGCCACCTTTTTCATAGCTTTTATCTGAGCGGACGAACCGACACGGGAAACAGACAAACCGGCATTGATAGCCGGGCGATTACCCTTATAGAACAAATCCGGCTCCAGGAAGATCTGGCCATCAGTGATAGAGATGACATTAGTCGGGATATAGGCAGACAGGTCGCCGGCTTGGGTCTCAATGATAGGGAGAGCAGTAATCGAGCCGCCGCCGAAATCTTTATTCAATTTACAAGCGCGTTCGAGCAGGCGGGAATGCAGATAGAAGACATCGCCCGGATAAGCTTCGCGTCCCGGGGGACGCCGCAAGAGGAGCGAAATCTCGCGGTAGGAAACGGCATGCTTAGAGAGATCATCATAGATAATGAGGACGTCCTCGCCCTTATCGCAGAAATATTCCGCCATAGCGCAGCCGGCATACGGAGCGATATAGAGGAGAGAGGCGGAAGTCGAAGCGCCGGCCAGGACGATAGTCGTGTAGTCCATGGCTCCCGCTTCCTGTAGCTTAGCGACGATACCGGCCACTTTAGACTCCTTCTGACCGATAGCGACATAGATGCATTTCATGTTCTGCCCCTTTTGGTTGATGATAGTATCAATTGCGATTGCGGTTTTCCCTAATTGGCGGTCGCCGATGATGAGTTCTCTTTGGCCGCGGCCGATCGGAATCATGGCATCGATGGCCTTGATGCCGGTCTGGACCGGCTGGCGGACGCCTTCTCTAGTGATGACGCCCGGAGCGATCTTCTCGACCGGATAGAACTTGTTAGTTTCAATCTTACCTTTGCCGTCAAGCGGTTCACCGAGCGGATTGACGACGCGGCCGACTAAAGCCTCGCCGACTGGGACTTCCAAAATTCTCTTGGTCGCATGGACTTCGTCACCTTCCTTAATTTCCGTATAATCACCCAGGATGATGGCTCCGACCTGGTTTTCTTCTAAATTCAAAGCGACGCCGGCCACTTCGCCTTTCTCAGTCTTGAACATCAAAATTTCAGACATCATGGCCTCGGACAAGCCGGAAATAAGGGCGATGCCATCAGAAACCTTGAGTACTTTCCCGACGGACTTTTCGCTGATTTCGGCCTTATAGCCGGATATCTCCGCTTTCAGCTGGTCAATGATAAAGTCTTTCGTAGTTGACATATTATTATGGCTAATTACTAATCTTGTTTTCTAAGTCCTTAAGGCTCGCCTTTAAGCTGCCGTCTAAGACCTTGCTGTCATACCTCAAAACGAAACCGCCGAGCAATCCCTTGTCAATCTCCTCTCCTAAGGTTACCTTCTTGGCTCCGGTCCTGGATTTCAGGTAATCGACGACTGTTTCTTTGGCCGTCGGTCCCAGTTCCCGAGCGCTTAGGAGGGTAGCGGATACTTCGCCGTTTTCTTTATCCCAAAGCGCGGAAAAGAGGCGGGCGATTTCCGCCGCCTGGCCTAGCTCTCGATTGCGGCCGAGAAGGGTAACAAAATTCTTAAGAGCCGCCTTAGCCTCCTTCTCTGGCTTGCCAGCGACTGAATCATAGAGAGCTCTCGCGTATTGGGAAGCAGATATCTTCATAGTTATTTGACCAGCTTCTTGATTAATTCCCGGTCCTTATCGCTCGTCATCTTCTCGCTCAGCAATTTCTCTACCGTCATGACTACCAGTTCCGCCACTTCCTGCTTGATCTCTTTCAGGGTTTCGGCTTTGTCGCGGGCGATCCTTTCCTTCTCGGCGTTTATCACTTGGCCGATTTCCTCCTTGGCCTTCGCGATCATCTCGCCCTTGCGCTCTTCGCCCCGCTTATTGGCTTCCTCGACGATAAGGTTCGCCTGCTTCTTGGCGGCGGTGATGATTCCTTCCCTTTCCTTTTCGGTGAGGGCTAGACGCTTCTCAATCTCATCCGCATCCTTCAGGCTCTTATCAATCTTCTCGGTCCGGTCGGACATCATCTTGACGAGCGGCTTGAAAGCGAAAAAATACAGGACGGAAAAGACGATGGCGAAATTTATCAATTGCGCGATGAATAGCTTCCAGTCGATATGAAAGGTTGAAATTAATGATTCCATATTGATTTAAATTATCGGGAATTTGATAATAATTATCTGGCGCTTTCCTCCGAAAATATTTCAGAGGAAATCCGTCAAATGCTTATTTGATGCTGAAAGCGATGACTAAGGCGTAGATGGCGATAGCTTCCGCGAAAGCGGCAACGAGCAACATCGGCACCAAGATCTTGCCAGCGGCTTCCGGATTGCGGCCAATCGCTTCCATGGCTTTCGCGCCGATGAAACCGATGCCCAAGCCCGGACCGATAGCGCCAACGCCGATGGCGATGGCCTTAGCTAACATGGCAGTTTCCATAGTGTTTTTTATTATTTATTTTAATTATCTTTTCTTAAAAATTAATGCTCCTCAGCCGTCGTGTTTATCGTCAAGTAGGTCAGGACCAGCATAGCGAAGATAAGGGCCTGGATCAGGCCAACCAAGACCTCCAGAAAAATGAAGGGGATGGGCACGCCAAAAGCCAGGATCGCGGACATAGAGGCCAAGAGGACCTCGCCGGCAAAAACGTTGCCGAACAACCGGAAGGACAGGCTGGCGACCTTGGCGACTTCGCTGATGATCTCGATTAGACCAACAAAGGCTTTAATCGGATTCACTATCAAGACGGACGGATCTTTGACGACTTTTTTCGGGATTTCCAGGAAAGCTTTGATATTTATGAATTTATTCAAGTATTTCCAAGCGCCAATAGCCATGACGCCGAGGATGTGGCTGATAACGACGCCAATCGTCGCGAGCGCCAAGGTCGTATTCAAGTCAGCTGTCCCGCCGCGCAAATAAGGGACGAAAAGTTTTTCGTTCCCTTCCTGGACGACTTGGCCGATTGAACCGACGCCCGGCAGGATACCCATCCAATTATTAATCAAGACAAAAAAGAAAAAGGCTAAAACGAGGGGCGCAAATTGCAAAGATTTCTTCCGGCTGCCGGTTACACCATCGAAGATTCCCAGGAAGCCTTCGACAATCATTTCAATGGCATTCTGCAGGCCACGTGGAACCAAATTAATCTTTTTCCTTACTAGGAGGCAGATGGTAACGATGATTATGAGCGCTACGCTGGAGGTCATCAAGGAATTAGTGACCGTAAAACCGCCGATATGGGCGATCGGCTCGGCAAAGAGGGTATTCTCATGGATTATCTCCTCATGCGTTTCTAAGTTGTCAGCTTGAGTTTCGGGGGAAACCATAATTATTTCTTATTACCCTCCTCGTCCTTGCTAGTCGGCTTCTTAGGCGGATATTCTTTTTCAATCTTCTTGAATTCTTTCAGGGCGTTTATCACTAGGCCGTACATCGAAATCAGGAAAGCAACACCGATAGTGGCTAGGAACAGCCAGGGTTCGGAATTAAATTTTCTATCCAACCATCTCCCTAAGAATAGGGCGATTATTACCGGAAAAGCAATCCAGCCGGACAAGTTGGCCATGACCCGAAGTGCTAAGCTCCAATTGTCGTTTTTCATATATTTTTAGGCCATTTTTTTTATAGCGCACAATCCCCTAACTGTCAACCCTCTTAATTTTCCGATTTTCGCATATCTTGGACCTAAATCCGGAAAAAGCCACGAGCGGTTGCGGTCGTCACTTCCGCTACCTTCTCCAGCTTCAGACTCTTGATTTCGGCTATCCTTTTAGCTACGTATTGGACCAGGACCGGTTCGTTACGTTCCCCGCGGTACGGTTCCGGGGTCATATATGGCGTATCAGTCTCGATCATGATCTTCTCAAGTGGTATCTTGCGAATTAAATCGTCCCATTGCTTACTGAAAGTGATAAGGCCGGTGAAGGAAATCAGCAACCCGAGCTGGAAATACTTCCAGGCCAGGTCTTCGTCGCCAGAAAAACAGTGGACGACGCCCCAAGGACGGTCGGTTGGGATAATGTGGCCATATTCCTTCTTGAATTCCTGGAGGATACCCAAGAGGTCGTCATGAGCCTGGCGGCAATGGATGATGACCGGCAAATCCAGACTACGGGCCAAAAGTAACTGCTGAGCAAAAATTTCGTGCTGCTTCTTTTTGGCGGCGGCGATATCCTTAGTCGGGTCAAGATGGTAATAGTCGAGACCAATTTCACCGATAGCCACGACCTTCTCGAATTTAGCTAGCTTTTCATAGCTGCCATAGTCGAATTCCTCGAAACGGGGCGTGAAGCTATATGAGTTATCCTCTTCCTGGCTGTCGACCGGGCTTTCCTGGAGATGAATCGGATGCAAGCCGATAGCGGCATAGACGCCACGTTCGTACTTATTGGCGAAATGCAAAGCGCGATTCGAGGTTTTGAATTCCGAGCCAACAAGCACCATCCAGGTATCATTATCTAGAGACCGGCGGATTACCTCTTCGGCATCGTCCTTGAAAGCATTGAAATTGACATGGGCGTGGGTGTCGATAAACATGGGATTTGTTCGCTAAGGCTTATATGATAGCTTGCCAGACACTTAAAAAACGCGTTCGAACGCGTTTCTTAAGAGATTTTTGCTAAACTTACATTTTTTGTTCTGGATTTTCCATGTTTGGGTTAACCTCGTTGGACGCGTTCGTATTCGGGGTAGCGGACTGAGGTTCAGCTGGTTTCTTTTCCTCGCAATGGCATTTGCAATTCTTCCCGCAAAAAAGCTTCGTAAACCAGTTGCACATAGTGTTTTAGATTAATAATAAAGACGCTTTTATTATAGCACCCGGGCGATAAAAGTCAATGAAAACAGCTTAAAAACGCTAATTATTGACGTAAAATACAAAAAATTACATTCCCAACTCTTCTAGTAACTGCCTCTGCTTCTTATTAGCCCCCGCCGGTATCTTTACGACCACTTTAACATATTGGTCGCCAAGGCCCCGCTGGTGGAGTTTGGTAATACCCTTCTCCTTGAGCTTAAAAACGGTTCCAGACTGCGTGCCTTCCGGAATCTTCAATTTGACGGTGCCATGAACGGTCTCGACGTCGATCTTGTCACCCAGGATCGCCTGTTTGACGCTGATCTTTTCTTCTGTCCGGATATCGTAGACGTCGCGGACGAATCTTTTATCTGGCCTAACCTTAATTCTTAGATACAGGTCACCAGCCGGGGTATTCTTCTGTCCGGCTTCGCCTTGGCCGCTTAAACGGATAGACTCGCCGTCGTTTATCCCGGCCGGAATGCGGACCTTGAGCTTCGTTTCTTCGCGATGGATACCGCTGCCGCCGCATTGCGAGCATTTTTGGCTGACGGTCTTTCCCTCGCCGTCGCAATTAGTGCAACCCGTCTGAGTCTGGATGTTGCCAAGGATGGTTCGCTGGATTCGACTTATCTTCCCGCTTCCTCTGCAGACTGAGCAGGTTTCTGTCTTGGCGCCGGGCTCAGCGCCGGAACCTTGGCAACGGTTGCAGACGACATTCTTAGTGAAGCTTATCTCTTTCTCTGTTCCGAAAATCGCCTCGGAAAAATCTAGGGTCATATTCATCTCTAGGTTGCGGCCACGACTGGCCCGTCTAGAGCTTTGGCGTCCGCCGCCGAAGCCGAAAATGTCGCCAAAACCGCCGAAAATGTCGCCCAAATCTTCGAAGTCCATATTAAAGCCGCCGTTCTGGAAACCACCAAAGCCCTGACCGCCGAAACCGCTCCCTTGGTTGAAAGCGGCCGAACCGAACTGGTCATAGCGCTGGCGCTTCTCGGCGTTGCTTAACACTTGATAGGCTTCGTTTATCTCCTTGAATTTCTCGGCACTGCCTCCCTTATCCGGGTGGTGCTCGTGCGCTTTTTTACGAAAAGCGTTCTTAATTTCGTCCGGAGAAGCAGACTTGGAAACGCCTAATATGTCGTAGTAATCCTTATTCATAATTATCTATTCAACAAGTTGCCCCTCAGACCGAGAGGCAACCTATGAGGAGGCAATTATTTCTTTTCTTCGACTTCGCCTTCGACGACGTCATCCTTCTTGTCACCCGGATTCTGGCCGCTTGGGCCAGCGCCGGGGTTAGCGCCCGGCTGCTGCTGGTACATAGCGGCGCCAATCTTCTGAGCGATGACATTTATCTCTTCCATCTTCTTCTTCATCTCGTCGAGATTATTGTTTTCTTTCGCCTTCTTCAATTCGGCATTCTTATCCTCAAGCTCCTTCTTATCTTCGGCTTTCATCTTATCGCCACTTTCTTTGAGCATCTTCTCCATAGTGAAGATGACGGCGTCCGCCTGGTTCTTCACTTCCGCTTCTTCTTTCTTCTTCTTGTCTTCCTCGGCGTGCAGTTCCGCTTCCTTCTTCATCTTCTCGATCTCATCTTTCGACAAGCCGGAAGAGGCGGTAATTGTTATCTTCTGCTGTTTGTTAGTCGCCTTGTCAGTCGCAGAAACGTTCAAGATGCCGTTAGCATCCAAGTCAAATTTTACTTCGATCTGCGGAATGCCACGCGGCGCTGACGGGATACCGTCAAGCATGAAGCGCCCCAAAGTCTTGTTATCATGAGCCATCGGGCGTTCGCCTTGGACGATATGGATCTCGACGCTGGTTTGGCCATCGGCGGCTGTCGAGAAAATCTGCGATTTAGAAGTCGGGATAGTGGTGTTCCTCTCGATAAGGGGGGTGGCAACGCCGCCCAGGGTTTCAATGCCCAAGGTGAGCGGGGTAACATCGAGCAAGAGGACATCTTTCACATCGCCTTGCAAAACACCGGCCTGGACGGCTGCACCCATAGCCACGACTTCATCCGGGTTAACACTCAAATTCGGCTCTTTGCCAAAAAATTCTTTAACCTTCTGTTGAACGAGGGGCATGCGGGTCATACCGCCGACGAGGACTACCTCTTCAATATCTTTGACGCCGTAACCAGCATCAGCCAAAGCTTTCTTACAAGGCTCAATGGTCTTCTCTACTAAATCAATTACCAGCGCCTCCAGTTTGGCGCGCGAAATTTTCATAACCAGATGCTTCGGGCCATTCTGGTCAGTTGTGATGAAGGGTTGATTTATCTCTGTCTCCTGGGCAGTCGATAATTCGATCTTAGCTTTCTCGGCCGATTCCTTGATGCGCTGCAAGGCCAGGGTGTCTTTAGACAAGTCGATACCTTGATCCTTCCTGAACTCTTCGATTATCCAATTGATTATTCTCTGGTCGAAATCTTCTCCACCCAAGTGAGTATCACCGTTAGTCGCCTTAACTTCAACCGTATCGGCGGAAATATCCAACACGGAAACGTCAAACGTGCCCCCGCCTAAGTCATAGACGACAATCTGTTGGCCCTGTTTCTTGTCGAAGCCATAGGCTAGAGCGGCCGCGGTTGGCTCATTAATGATGCGCTTCACGTCGAGGCCAGCAATCTGGCCGGCATCCTTGGTCGCTTGGCGCTGGGAATCGTTGAAATAGGCCGGAACGGTGATGATTGCTTCCGTAATCTTCTCGCCTAACTTGGCTTCGGCGTCAGCCTTGAGCTTAGCTAAAATCATGGCTGAAACCTCTTGGGGCGTATAATCCTTACCATTCATCATGACTTTCACGCCTTCACCGGCTTGCAAAATCTTATACGGCGCGACCTTCAGGTCGCGTTGGACTTCCTCTTCGCTGAAATGGCGGCCGATGAGGCGTTTCACGGCATAGACCGTATTTTCCGGGTTGATGACCGCTTGGCGCTTGGCCGCCTGGCCGACCAGGCGTTCGCCATTCTTGGAAATGGCCGCGACCGATGGGGTCGTCCGGTTACCCTCAATGTTCTCGATGATTTTCGGAAGGCCGCCCTCCATGATGGCCATGGCGGAATTGGTAGTTCCTAAATCGATACCTAGAATCTTTGACATATTTTTTATTTATCTATTATTTCTTCTTAGTTTGTATTCTGATCGTCTTCGGCTTGACTTCAGTCGCTTTCGGGACGGTTACCTTCAAGAGGCCATCTTCGTTGACTGCACTAGCCTTATCGCCATCGACTTTCGTCGGCAGCGGGATAGAGCGATAGAAGGCGCCACGGCGGATTTCCTTGCGATAGTAATTCTTGTCCTCCACTTCGCTCTTCTTCTCGCTCTCGCCTTTGATGGTTAGGACGTTATTTTCGATAGAAATGTCGACCTTCTCAGGGTCGATACCGCCGAGCTGGGTCTCGACGACGATATTATCCTTATCTTCATACATGTCGACCGCGGGCGTGAAGCCGAACTGGCTGCCGCGGACGGCTGGCAACATGGATTCCATCATCTTATCCATGTCGTCGAATTCCGGAAAAAACGGAGCCCATTTTATTAATGACATAGATTTATGCTTTCCCTCATAAAACTGCACCGGGCAGTGGATATGGGGGAAATTCGTTCTTATATTTATAAATCATCTTCACTTATTACCTTCAAGCCGTTCTTTTTAAGTAAGGCAGCGGTAATTCCTTGACCCGCTTTCAATCTGCCAGAGAAACGACCGTCAAAAACTTGGCCATAGCCGCAAGAGGGGCTTTTCTGCTTCAAGATGGCTTCCTCCGCTCCTACTAGTTTAGCTATCCTTAAAGTTTCTCTGGCGCCTTCGCGATACTGTTTGGTAACATCAGGGCCGGATTTAGTATACACTCTCCCGCCCTTTATCTCCGCCATTTCCCGAGGTGTCGGCAGGCCGCCCAGCTGTTCCGGACAGACCGGGACTAAGATATATTCTTTGGACAGGTTAGCCACTTTCTTATTCATCTTGCTTTTTCCATCGAAACGGCAATTGACTCCCAGAAGGCAGGCGCTGCAAATTTTAATGCCAGCTGATTTCATAATATTTATTCTACTATCACTTTCGCCGGCCGAATAACCTTACCGTTCAGTTTATATCCCGGGCTAACCTCGGTTTTGACGGTTTCACCGGTGCCAGAGATCGCTTCCATGGTATCGTGATCGAACTTCTCGCCCACCGTCCCTATCTCTTCAATGCCGTGCTGGCTGAGGACTTCCTTGAATTGCTTTATAATATGCCCTACGCCTTCGGCCCAGGGGTTCCCAGCTTCTTCTTCTGACAGGCCGCTCATCGCCATCTTCAGGTGGTCATAGACTGGCAACACGTTCTGGAGGAAGTCGTCCAAGGCATATTTTATGAATTCCTGCTTTTCTCTAGCTGTCTGTTTCAGAAGATTTTGGTAATCGGCCAGGGCACGCTTGTAGCGCTCCTCCCAAGAACCGATGCTGTTCTTCTTCTTTTCCAGATAGTACTCGATGAACGGCCGGACCGAAGAAGTTATCTTCAACTCCAGAGCTTTTTCCGGACTGGTCCAGAGATATTCAGTCATCTCTCGGCTCTTGGTAATCTCGCCGCCAGCGACCGCCGCCAGATAAGTCAGATAGATGAAATGCTTCTCCTTATAGAAAAACTCTGGATTGATGCCTTCTGAGAAGCCTATCGGTTCGATATCCTTTAGCTTTAGGCCGGTTTCTTCCTTTATCTCTCGCTTCAGAGCTTCTTCCGCCGTCTCGTTAAGTTCGATGTGCCCGCCGGGGATAGTCCAGAAATCCTTGAATTTCGGATTCTTGACCAAGAGAATCTCACCTTTATCATTATATATTACCGGCCCGACCACCGCTTCCGGATGTCTTTCGGCTGGCGCTTCCTCCCGCAAGAAAGTGAAACGTTTCTTCTTTTCACCATCCTTCTCTTTGAAGCCCAGGAATTCAGTTTTGGGCCTGACCCAGATCTGGCCGTCCTGAAGGCTCTGATATACCACAACTTCACTCTTATGGTCGGCCGTATCAAGGGCTGTGAATAGGACGCGATATTCGTTGCCAGTATGGCAGAGATAGATACCTTTCTTTGGTTCTTCCATATTATTCGAATTTTTTCTTAATAAATTCTACGAGCGCCAAGTTACGATTATAGTCCATACGGAGCGGCCCGAGGATGCCAAAGACGCCGGACTTATTATCATGCTTATACTTGACTAACACCGTACTTAGGAAATTGCCGAAAGGGTTCTGCGAGCCGATAAGAACCTGCTCGCCATAGCCCAAATCTTCAAAAATCTCGTCGATGATCTCTTCCAGGCGATCGATGATACCAGAAACATCGCAAACGACGCTGGCTTGGCGGAACTCCGGCTGGGTAAAAAGGTTAGACAGACCGGTATAGTACAAATCGTTCTTGTGGAAAGCCCAAAAGACCGCGCCGTTTGCTAGCTCCGCGATTGCTTTAGCCGTCTGGCGGAAAGCGATTTCGTCTTTCTTAAACAACTGCTCCAAGGTTTTAGCTTCGTTATCCTTCAATTCGCGCTTTTTCTTCGTTTTCCTCATTTCATCCAAAAAGAGGGTATAGGCTTTCTCAGTCGGGATACGGCCGGCGGAAGTATGGGGTTGGTAGATATAACCTTCGTCCTCGAGCTCCATCATCTCGTTACGGACCGTAGCCGGTGAGATATCCAGTTTATATCTCTCCACCAGCATACCGGAAGAGACCGGCGTCGCGGTTTTAACGTATTCCTTGATAATCGTTTCTAGTAGATATTTTTTGCGCTCAGAAATCATATATTTCTATATACGCCTATTATAGAAAAAATTAGCACTCAAGTCAAGTGAGTGCTAATATAGTATATTTATATTTATTTTTAGCCAAATATTAAATACCGAGTTCTGCCTTGCGCTCCAGGTTTTCCTGATACTGCTCCGGGCTCAAGAGTTTTTCGGCTGAATAATTGACTGATTGGCGATAAAGCAAGGAGTAATACTTGGGAGGGAAACTATTGATCAGGGAATCAGACAGCAAATGGATGCTAACTGCCATGGCCAAAGCTAACACGATGGTCTTTACGGCTTCATGCCGGCGGAAAGCCCAAGCCGCTAGCAATAGAAATGGTACATATTCCCAGACGTGGAACCAAAGATGGATAGTATTGCTGACCAGGAACTCCCTGCCCTCTAAAAAATGGCTGAAATTAAAATTCCAGCCGAAGACTAGGAGATATTCGAAGATATGGTCCGTGTCAATCAAAAATCCTCCAGCGAAACCGGCAACCAGGCCGATGAGCGGACGGCCAGTGGCCCGACCGACAAGATAGCCGGACAGAAGCGCTAGTAATAGATGAATGGAAAGATGTAATGATAAAGGCATAATCAACGAGGACGACTATAATACCAATTAAGGATATCCTTGGCGATTGGCACGGCAATCGTACTGCCCTCCACACCCTCTTCGACCAGGATTGTAATCACGAGTTCTGGCTTTTCATAGGGAGCAAATCCAGTGAACCAAGCATGCGGACCTTTCTTTGTCGACCACTGGGCAGTGCCGGTCTTGCCAGCGACTGCTACCGGAATAATATTGAGCGAACGGGCGCTGCCGGAAGTCACGGTCTGCCGCATACCCTCCCGAACAACCTTCAAGCTGCGATCACTGATGAAATCGCGGCGCAGGATTACCGGCTCGACCTCCTTAACGACTCGGTTATCTTCAAAAAGGATCTTAGAAACTAAATGGGGTTTATAAAGCGTACCGCCGTTAGCGATTGCGGCCGTATAATTAGCAACCTGGAGCGGAGTCGCCAGGACATCACCCTGGCCAATGGCAAAATGATAGGTATCGCCGATGTACCAGGGTTCTTTCTTGGTCTGTTCTTTCCATTCCTTGGTCGGCACGAAACCTTTCTCTTCTCCATGCAAATCGACCCCCGTTATCTCCCCCAGGCCGAAAAGTCGAGCATATTTAACCAAGCCGCTTAAGCCCAAGCCCTTGAAATCACCGTAGCCACCGCCAATATAATAGAAGAAAGTGTTCACCGACCAGGCAATAGCCGAACGAACGTTAGTCGTCCCATGCCCGCCAGCCTTCCAATCTGGGAAAAACCATTCGCCGATACGCAAGCCGCCCGTGCTCAAAAAGCTGGTATTCTCGTTAATTACCCCTTCTGCCAAGGCCCCGGCAGCGAAAATCGGTTTAATCGTCGAACCGGCCGGGAAATTGCCGCTGATTGCCCGATTAAATAAAGGCTGGTTCGGATCATTTAAGAAATGGTCAAAATCCGCCTGGCTGATGCCTTTCGCGAAAAGGTTATTGTTATAAGCCGGCAAGCTGACAAGAACTAATATTTCGCCGTTATTGGGGTTCATGATTATGACCGACGCTCTTTTCAACCCGGCCTTCTGTATATAGCTACGGGTTACTTCCTCCGCTTTTTGCTGCAAATCCAGATCCAAAGACAGGAGCAGGTTATAGCCGTCCTGGGCGGTGACTTCATTGATGATTTTCTTCTGCCTCCCCAAAGCATCAACTTCGATATTCTTCTGCCCGGCCCGGCCTTTTAATTCTTTCTCCCAAGAATATTCCAGGCCGGCTTTGCCAATATAATCAATCAGGGAATATTCCGATCCCAAATCCTTTAGCTCCATTTCATTGATCTTGCCTGTATAGCCTAGGATATGCGCCAGGCTGTTCTCTTCTAAGATCGCGGGCGAAGTCGTGGAACTGGGTAATAAATATTCTCGCCTAGTCTTGCTCGACAGAAAAACTCCCGGCCAGCTAGGTATTTCTAGGGCTAGGAGCATCGCCTTATCGTAGTCGATATTATCCACCACAAAAAGTGGCTGATATGATTCCAAGGAACCGATTTTGATATCGGCCAAGGCCTCTTTCATCTTATAGAAAGAGGTATTATCCGAAATTACCTTAACCGATCCGATGGTAGTAGATGGGGCCTCAGATAAACCAGTCGATGGCTCCGGGGCAGGAACGGCCCAAGAAACCGCTTGGCCGGTCGGTGCCGAGCTATCTTCCAGTATCCGGCTAATCTGCCGGATTAGATTATCGCGGATCAGCTCATTCTTCGGCAAATCGATCGGCCGGAAATAGAGGACGAAATTGGCCTGGTTGCGAACCAAGGGGCGGAAATCGTTGCTATAGATGATTCCTCGTTTAGGTTCTATCACTTCCGCCCGCAGGCGGTTACCTTCAGCTAAGAAACTATAATAATTATTCCTAAAGATCTGCAGCCAAGCGGCGCGAAAAAGCAGGAATATCAAACCGAAGATTAAGACTAGGGCAAAATGCTTCAACTTGTTGAAATCAAAACTGCGGCTAACCATTTCCCCCTGGCTATTGCTGGATAGGAAAGACTGTTCAGTCCAGTCGGTATAATAAGAAGGGTCCTTGAGCTGGCCGAACTTAAAACGCCCCTCCTTAACCGAGAAAGGGTCAGAAGCTTTATCTTGCAAAACTTCCAAAAAACGGCTCTTTCTTAAAATTTTAGCCATCCTGGAGCTCATAGAAACGTTTTCACCTAAATATTAACCCGAATCACCAAGAAAGGCAAACCTAGGAAAAATTCAGGCTAAGCATGGGGAGGGGGTTTATTTTTTGTTTAAAAAAAGTTTAGAAATCTTTTATTAGCCAAATTGTATAATATCAAAAAAAGAGTCATGGGAAAAACGTGCCAAAAACACCAATGTTTCAAAAAAGGCAGGTGCCGCCATAAAACATTTTTGGGGCTCCTGCCATTATGCCGGATTAACCGGCAGACTTGTCCTTTCTGCGCGCCCAATCCTTACGGGCGCTACGAATTGGAAGACATCCTTCTCCCCTAACTTTCCCCGCCGGCCACCGATTGGCAGTCGGCGGGGAATAATCATTGCGAATGGCGGATTTTTCCGCTAAAATACCATTATGCGATTACTAGTCATCGAAGACGACCCTAGTATAATCCGCTCTTTGGCTTCAACCCTGAAGGACGCCGGTTTTGCCGTCGACGTTTCCCAAGACGGAGAGAATGGCTGTTTTATGGCCCTTACCAACAGCTACGATCTGATTATCTTGGATTGCAATCTGCCTAAATTAAGCGGCCAGGAAGTGGTCGCCCGCCTGCGAGCCGAAGGGCGCGAAACGCCTATCCTGATTCTGACCGTCCGAACAGAAATTAATAATAAAGTCGACCTCCTCAACCTAGGCGCTGATGATTACCTGACTAAGCCTTTCGTCTTATCCGAATTATTAGCCCGGGTCAAAGCAATCTTGCGCCGGCCGAAAAGCCTACCGAATCGAATATTAAAAATGGCTAACCTGACACTCGATCGCGATAAGCTGAGCCTGACAAAGAACGGCGAAGGAATCCGTCTCTCGGCCAAAGAATTCTCGCTCCTGGAATACTTACTAGTCAATAAGGGGCGGGTTCTGCCTCGGCAGGAAATAATGGAACATGTCTGGGATGAGAATGCTGACCCCTTTTCCAATACGATTGAAGTCCATATCATGAAATTGCGTCGCAAGATCGAAGGCCCAGGAGAACAATTCATCTTC
>CAYOKE010000009.1:0-3687 GCA_964404515.1 uncultured Gammaproteobacteria bacterium
TGTGGGTTCGATTCCTACATCCCGTGCGATAACGTTTTTCGGTTCAGAAAAACAAGATAAATTCTCGAAAATTGGCGAAATTTTAGGTGTTCCACTGCGTATTTCGTCATAGTCCGGAATTTCCAGAAACAGCAGGCCCCATAAGGCCCGCTGTTTTTGTATATTTGCCTGATTTAACAGGGTTTCTGGCAGGTGTTCCATAAAGTTTTGGGCGAATTTTATGAAGGCCATTAAATCCTCCTCACTGACCTCGATTTGGCTTCTGTGGACCTTGGCGTTTTGGATCTCAACCTCCAATTCGTCGACCTTTTTCTCTAGCTCCTGGCGTACTATTTCGCTGTTAGTTTTCGTGATAGCTTCGATAGTCTGCTTCTGCTCGGCCTTAAGCTCTGAGATATTCCGGCTGACGTCTATAGAGTGGGTTATTAGTTCCTGCTGTCGCTCCCGGTATTTGTCGATGATAATCATTTCGAAGGTTTTGTCGAAGGCTAAGGAAGTCTTTAAGCTGGCGATCATCTTGCTAATATCTTCTTCGAATACCTTCTTGGGAACACCTAGGTATTCGTGGCCGCGCGAGCAGTGATAGGTCGGAAAGCCCTTTTTTGATTTGCCGCTGGGAGAACTGCCGAGGAATGGTTTCTTGCAGTGTGGACAAAGAATGAATTTAAAGGGGAAGAGTGGGTTATCTTTCATTCTTTTTAAGGTTATCTGCTCCGGCTGGCAGTCGTATCTGGCTTCGTATTCTTCGCCGTGCTTTATGATTTCAATTTTGCCTCGATTTGCTCGGTTAAAAGTTTTAATATCGACTAAGCCGTCGAACTTGGCTTTTATCGGCTTGTAGTCGGTCCATTTGTGGATCTTGATGCCGCAGTAGATCGGGTTAGTTATTTCTTGCTGTAGCTCTTTGGTGGTTAAAGGGTTGCCGCCTCTTTTACCGATGATTTCTTGTTTTGATTTGCTCCAGTGGTTTCGGATTCTAGTTTTAAATCCCATGGCATTTATTTTGTCGGCGATCTCTTGGTCGCTGTAGCCGCCTGAAGCGCGTAGTCTAAACATTTCAATCCAGTATTTAGCTCTTTCGGGGTCGGGAACTAGGATGGATCTTTTCTTGCTACCGAAGTAAGTCCGTTTTAACACAAAGCCGTCTGGGATGTAGCCGACGTGATATCCCTCTCTGGCTAAGGGGACTTGGGCACCTATGGTTCTGGTTAATATGTTTCTGACTTCAGTTTTGGCGTTATCGGCCATTATCATTTCAGCGGTGTCGCTGGGCGAGTATGTGCTCCAATCGTATTTCAAGCCTAAATGCTCCATAGTGTTTTGCTGTTTTTGGATCATGCCAGTGCAGTCGAATAAATCTATGTTTAGCTTGTTAAATTGATTCTTGAGATTTTCGTAGGATGCCGCTCCGCCTCTGGTGATGCGGTCGATGTTTCTAAATATCAGACAATCAATCTCATCCTTATGCTCTTTGGCATAGAGAATCATGTCTTCAAATATCGGCCGGGATTCTTTGCGACCGGAGAAATGGTCGCGGAAGACTCTTAATACTTTCTTATTTATTTTGTTCGCGAAATCGCTGCAGATTTTCTCTTGAGTTTCTAAGCTCTCGCCCTCTTGGGCTTGCTTGGCCGTGCTAACGCGGCAATAGATTAAGCATTTGTTTTTCATATTCATTGTTTAGAAAAGACCGCCTTGGGAGCGGTCTTTTATGTTAATTTATTTTTTATTTAAGTTCCTGGATTTCTACTTGGCAACTTCCGTTTACTGTCTTGATGTCTAAGTAGTAGTTTCCGGATGGCTTTCTCATCATCGTTTCATCGGCTTGTTCGCCGTCGATAGAGACTATCGGCAGCCCGCCATTTTTATCTAACGTTGTTCTGTCCTTTAAGACATAAACATAGCAAAGCGAGCTACTGCCGGTAGTCTTGTAGACTATTTTTTGTTGTCCACCTTCCAATGAGAAGCTTTGAGTCTGCTTGTCTGAGTTAGCTGTGACCTTAAAAACGCTAGTCCAAGCTTTTGGTTTCTCTGGTTCTTTGGCGGCTTGGCTTTCTTCTGCCTGGTTATTTTCTTTAGCAGGGGAGACGTTTTGATAGGCACTGTCTTCTGTGTATTTGTCTCCTCCCATGGCGCTACCTATCATGCCGATTAGGAAAAGAATGATGATGGCGGTCAAGATTTTATGTCTCTTGATCCAGCGCTTGATGGACGATTTTTTGGCTCCGTCCAAAAGCCCATTTTCTTGGCTCATAGTTTTAATTTTAATTTTTAATTTTATTATAATTAACCTAACAAAAAAGGGCAGTCAAACCTGACTACCCACTGTTCACGAAGCCCGAAGGTCTCGCTTGTGGAAGGTTAACTGCCCATCTTTGTCCGCAAGCGCAAGACAAAGACGGGCTAAACCGTCAAACGGGCCTAATTCGTGAACATTTAATTGGGTAGTCAATTATAGGTTATCATAAAAACCCCTTATAATCAAGGAAATTTCGCTCTGCTTAGTTTGCTCCCAGCAGGGCTTTATTTCTTTTTATTTGCTTGATTTTGGCCTTTTACGGCCTCTGTGGGCTGGTTGTTAAGGAACATCAAATCAAATAGCATATCGGCCAATTTTTCTTGTCGATTCTTTAAATCTGATATTTCCTGGGGGCTGAGTTTTTCGGCTTCCGCTCCCAGGGCTTTTATGTAGCTTTCTTGGGAGATCATAGGGTTGTTTCTTCTTCTGAAGCTTCATCGGGGCCATCGTAGTTCAGGATTAAATCTTTAAACAGGAGGTTGTAGCTTACCCCATTTTTTTTCTTCAGTGTTTCCAATCTGTCGACTATTTTATCGCTTAACCGGAAGCCTTTGATTTTGTAGTGTATTCTTTTCATGTTTGACTATTGTGCTACGTAGGGCTCTGCCCCCTCTCCCTGCCGAAATCCTTAAGTGTTCTCATCATCTCGTTTTATGCCGTTATTATCCTGTTTGCGTACTCTCTCCCGGAATGCTGTCCGGGTCATAAAAAGTTTTATTTCGTATAGGTTTTCGGGGTTGTCGCCCTGTTCCAGAGACTAGTTTTAGACTTGCCATCGGTAACTAGCATCGGGAACGCGGCGCCTCCCTAAAATTAGGAGTTGAAAATGATCGATTTTAGCGTTCTTAAAGCGTCGAAGAACTGTCGGCTAGGGAGGATTAGCTCTCCGGAATAGTGCTTGCTAACCAGGTCTTCGCAAACAGCTCTGTCCTTGAAGATAAAGGTCGTCTGTCGATTTTTCGAGACCTCGGTGCCTTCCAGCTTTTGCCCATCGGCGTAGAGGGCAGAGGCCAGGACGATATCCTTGGTTTTAAAGGGTTCGTTGTTGTTCATTTTTGTGTTCATATTTTTTAAATTAAAAAAACTGTAATCATTGTTTTGATTACAGTTTATAGAACTGAAAAATTGGTCGTGTTACATTACGGAGTGGTCGTATTATGTCGTCTTAAGTCTTTTTTTGAGGCGGCTTTTTGCCACCCTTATCCTACCAGACCTCCTCCTGTCCGATTTGATAGAAATATCATCTTCTTCGTCGCTATCCCATATTTCTCTTGCTAGCTTCCCGGAGTTTTTGTTTTTATTAACTAAAGCAGAGAAGCCAAGGGCGCGGCTTAGTATTCTATTCTCGGTTACTCTTTGGATGACATTGTTTGGCCATAATTTTTTTC
>CAYOKE010000009.1:3697-25475 GCA_964404515.1 uncultured Gammaproteobacteria bacterium
CTAATCTTTTCGATTTCTTTCCACCCTTCTTCGATGTCCTTGCAGGTTGTTTGAGGGCCTATCTCTATAACGATGTTTTTGTTTTTTATACAGTCTTCCGCGCTGGCTATAAAGAAGGGTCTTTTTGGTGGCTCCCAGTATCCGGAAATTAGAAGAGTTGCTAACGAATTAGCAACCTCTGTGCCAAGGCCGTAATCCCGAGCCATTTTTATAAGATCTTTGTTTAATCCGTTTAGCGCGCCTTGTCCATCTTTTTTTATAAACTCGTCAAAGCATTTTTTTATAGCCTTTTTTAATCTTTTTTCTTTGTCTGGTAGGCTATCAATTTCTTTTTTGTGAAGTTGATAATCTTTTGTTTTGGCGAGACTATCTAGTCTGTATAAGTGAAAGTCATATGGCAGAATAAAGCTTTTTATATGGTCATTTTTTATCTCTTCAAGCCTCTCATGAAAACCAGGAAGGAACAAGGCGTTGCTGAGCAAGAAATTCGATCTGGCCTGACTATCGATTTTTATTCTTTTCATATAAATTTTATCTATTTTTTATCTTAATTTGTATTTTTCGTTATAACCTTATATACTTATATTAAGTTATGTTAAGTCAAAAATCAACTTATGACGACTGATAAAACGCCTGATATATTAACCTTAAAACAGGCTTGCGAGCTCCTTAATTGCCACCCGAACACTCTTAGGAACTGGGAGAATAAGGGATTGATTAGCTGTATTCGTTTTGGCAATCGTGGGGACAGACGCTTTAAAAGAGAGGAAATTTTAAAGCTGATAAAAAATGAAGATGAAAAATATGAAAAAAGAAGCAGCCGCGCGGATTAAGATCAATAAACTCCTAGAAGAGTCCGGCTGGAGGTTCGAGGCAGATAAAAATGGCCCAGCTAATATCCAGCTTGAGCCTGGAATTAAATACTCTGAGTTGGGTGATGACTTCGAAAAAGAAGCTCATGGATTTATTGACTTCCTCTTACTTGATAAGGACGGCCGCGCCCTTGTGGTCGTTGAGGCCAAGAAAGAGTCCATCGATCCGTTATCAGCCAAAGAACAGGCTAGGAATTATGCGCGCAATGTCGGCGCTCGTTTTATTATATTGTCTAACGGCAATATCCATTACTTCTGGGATACTAAGCATGGCAATCCAGATATAATTTCTCGCTTTCCAACCCAGGAGTCTATATCTCAGTATGAAACTTATACTCCCAATTCCGAGGAGTTGTCTAAAATATCTGTTGATGAGAATTATATCGTCGAATCGCAAATGCCAGGATTCGAAAAAGATCCTTCTTTTATCGATGAAAAGACTAGAGGCGAATTTTTAAAGAATAACAATCTTAAACAGCTGCGCCCCTATCAGGTTCAGGCCGTAAAACATCTACAAGCTTCTGCCAAGAATGGCAATCAGAGATTCTTATTTGAGATGGCTACTGGTACTGGCAAGACCTTAGTCTCGGCGGCCGTGATTAAACTTTTCCTTAAATCCGGCAATGCGCGCCGTATCTTGTTCTTGGTTGACCGCTTGGAATTAGAGGATCAGGCATTTAAGGCTTTTAGGGCTTATTTAGGAAAGGATTTTAACAGTGTTATTTACAAGGATAATCGTGATTCTTGGCAGAATGCCAGGATAGTCGTATCTACTGTCCAGACTTTTTTGGCTGGCGATCGCTATAAGAAGGAGTTTTCTCCTACTGATTTTGAGTTGGTTATTTCTGATGAAGCCCATCGTTCCATTGGCGGAAACAGCCGGGCGGTTTTTGAGTACTTTGTCGGCTACAAGCTCGGTTTAACCGCTACGCCCAAGGATTATCTTAAAGGCTTTGATGGTGAGGGAAGTGATACCCAGAGAGAATTCGAGCGCCGTCAGTTGCTAGATACCTATAAAACCTTCGGTTGTGAATCCGGAGAACCGACGTTCAGATATGATTTAATGGCTGGCGTAAAAGATAATTTTTTAATCAATCCGATTGTTGTTGATGCGCGGACGGAAATAACAACAGAACTACTTTCCGAGAAAGGCTATGCCGTCAGGACGACTATTGATGGTGACCAGGATGTCGATGAAGTGTTTGATGAACGCCATTACGAAAAGAGATTTTTTAACGAGGAGACTAACGTCGCGATGTGTAAAGCTTTTATTGATAATGGCTTGTTTGATCCGGTGGCTAAGAATTTGGGAGTTAATTTGTTCGGTAAGGCAATCGTCTTTTGCGTTTCACAAAAGCATGCCGCTAAAGTAACTAATATCTTAAACCACTTGGCTTTTGAAAAATGGCCGGAGCAGTATAATGAGTCAGATTTTGCGATGCAGGTCACCTCTCAAGTGGCCAGTGCTCAGCAGATGACTATCAATTTTTCTAATAACGTCTTGGGAGGGAAGGTTAAGAATCCGGAAGGTTATGACAGTAGTAAGGCTAGGGTTTGCGTGACCGTCGGTATGATGACTACCGGATATGATTGCCAGGATATCTTGAATATCGCTTTAATGCGCCCGGTTTTTAGCCCGGCTGACTTTGTCCAGATTAAGGGTCGAGGAACTCGTAAATACTCTTTCGAATTTATTGATTATCAGAATAAAGAGACTGTTAAATTCGATAAGGAGCGCTTTAAATTTTTTGATTTCTTTGCCACCTGCGAATACTTTGAAAAGGAGTTTTCCTATGGAGAAAAAATTAAACTGCCCCAGATAAAGAAAATCAAAGAGGTTGAGGGCGCTGCTGAAAGTGTTGGTCAGCAAGGAGAATTTGTTGATGAGAATGGCAATAAGATTTTTAAAGGTCCAGTCGATTTAAAGACTAGCGATGAAATAGAATCGGTTGTTGAGACTGTTGTTGGCGAGGAAGGAATGCGCATTGATCGGGAAGGTTTTAGAAGGGCGGTTGCTGAAGATGTTGTTGGTAATGAAACCTTAAAGAATCTTTGGGAGAATGGTGACGTTTTGGAGGCTGAGGATTATGCTAAAAAACATGTCTTTGATAAGCCAAAATACTTCCTCAATCTTGATAAGATCCGAAAAATCTTTAACATCGACAGACGTATCTCGGTGCGCGAAGTTTTACAGGTCGCTTTTGGCCAGAAGGATAATTTTGAAATGAAGGATGATTTACTAGAATCCGAATGGGGTAAGTTTATGGAAATTAACCCGGTTGACCAAGATCACTATGAGGTTGCTAAAAGTTTTTTTAAGGCTTACATAGTTGATGAGGAGGTTCGGGAGATTATCGATAAAAAACAGTTTGCCCAGCTTAATTTTTGCCCATCATTTAGTTTTGATGAATATCAAAATCTTAATGGTTTTAAGATGATGATTCCGGCTTATGTTAAGGATTATGTTTCCCTTAACACTTTCATGAATTAAATAAATAAAATATGAATGGAGAGACAAAAAGACATATTGATGCCGCGCGGCAGGTTTTGGTCGGCGTCGTGCCTAATCCAACCTCGCAAATAGATCAAATTACTAACGCCTTGATTTATAAGTTTATGGATGACATGGATCAGGCGGCTATTAAGGCTGATGGTGAGCCGTCTTTTTTCGTTGGTAGCTTAGAAAAATATGCCTGGACTAGGTTAATGGATTCTAAGATGGGCAACCAGGAAAGGATGAATCTCTATTCTGAGGCATTGGTTAAATTCTCCGAGGCTAAACAGCTCCCAGAGTTATTTCGAGGTATCTTTAAGTCGGCCTTTTTGCCTTATCGTTCCCCAGAAGTTTTAAATTTATTTTTAAACGAAATAAGTTATTTTGATTACTCCCATCCTGAAGAGTTAGGCAATGCTTATGAGTATCTACTCTCGATAATGTCTAGTCAGGGCGATGCCGGTCAATTTAGGACGCCGCGGCATATAATCGATTTTATCGTCGAAGTAGTTAATCCTACCAAGGACGATAAAATTTTAGATCCCGCTTGCGGCACGGCCGGCTTCTTAATCAGCGCTTATCGCCATATCCTGTCCCAGCATGATGGCAAGAACCCCGATGGTTCCAAGAATAACGAGAAGCCGTTGACGCCCGACCAAAAACGAAGTCTGATGAATAGTTTTGAGGGTTATGACATTGATCCGGGTATGGTAAGGATTGCCCAGGTTAACATGTATCTCCATCAGTTTAAGAATCCCAAGATTCATCAATACGATTCGCTTTCTAGTGACGAACGTTGGGGCGATAAATTCGATGTTATTCTGGCCAATCCACCGTTTATGTCGCCTAAAGGGGGAATTAGGCCGCATAGTAAGTTTTCCGTCCAATCTAACCGTTCAGAAGTTTTGTTTGTTGATTATATAATGAGTCATCTCAGGCCGAAAGGAAGGGCTGGTATCATTGTCCCTGAGGGCATAATTTTCCAATCCGGTACCGCCTATAAGCAACTGCGTAAGAATTTAATCGAAGATGGTTTGTCGGCTGTAGTTAGTTTACCATCCGGAGTTTTTAATCCTTATGCTGGAGTAAAAACTAGTATTTTATTTTTTGACAATGATCAATCAAGAAAGAAAGATGAAATTTTGTTTATAAAAGTTAGCAATGACGGCTTTGATTTGGGGGCGACTAAGAGATCAATCGATAAGAATGATTTGCCAGAAGCTATCGAAATTTTGACCAAATGGTATAAAGGGGAAAAATCTGAAAGTAAAATTGCTTCATATGTTTCCAGGGAAGCAATTACAGAAGACGGAGAGTATAATTTATCCGCCAATAGATATGGAGTTTTGGTTGATTACTCGAATACTAAGTGGCCAATGGTAAAAATTGATGAATTGTGTAATTTTTTAGGAAAAGGAGAAAGATCAGCCTCCTTTGCGTCTGAGTATGGGAAGTATAAATTTATCGTCTCCTCTTTTAATACAAAAGCTTGCGAAAAGGCAGATTTTGATATGGAGGCCTTGATAATCGGAGACGGGGGTTCAGCTAATGTACATTATGTTAACGAGCCTTTTTCCTGTTCTGATCATACTTATGTTTTGGAGAATAAAGACAAGAGGAAAAGCTATCTTAAATATGTTTACTTTATACTTTCCAACAAACTAGATTTAATAGAGAGCGGGTTTCAGGGGCAAGGATTAAAAAATGTTTCAAAAAAACATTTAAAAAACATTCGCATCCCATTACCTACTTTAGAAATTCAAAAACAAATAGTTGAAGAGCTTGATGATTATCAAAAGATAGTTTCCGGCGCTCAACAGGTTGTGGATAGTTGGAGTCCGAGAATCGATGTCGACCCAAAGTGGGAGAAAGTTAAACTTGATGATATTGCGGAAATAAATAAAAAATTGGTTGATATTGTTAAAGACAAAAGTTATAATTATATTGATATTTCTTCAGTAGAGAATAAGACAGGCAGACTAGATGTTGGAAGAAAAATTTTAGGGAAAAATTTGCCTTCCAGGGCAAGAAGGTTTGTGAGAAATGGAGATATATTGCTTTCAACAGTTCGCCCCAATTTAAAAGCCTTTTCTTATTTGGACAGCTTGCCATCAAATTCGATTGCATCAACTGGTTTTGCTGTAATTTCTGTAAATGAAAATGTTGCCGTTGGTTTTTGGGTTTATTTTTTGTTATTTTCCGAATATCTTCAGCAACAGATGGCTATAAAAATGGGCAAGGGCGCTTATCCTAGTATAAATCAGACAGATGTGAAGAATTTATTGTTTCCGTTACCGCCTATAGACGTGCAAAATAAAATTGTTATGAATTTGCAAAAAGAAGAAACATTTTTCAAGTTAGCTCAAGAATTTATTACAATTTATAAAGATAAGGCCATGAGGAAGGTTTTAAAAATTTATAACGAAATTTAAAATATATGAAAAAGATGATTATCCCAATAACTAAGTTATTGGTGAATCCTGAAAATCCAAGATTTAATCCAGTAAAAAGTCAATCCGACGCAGTTGACTTAATGTTAAAAGAGGCTGGTAAAAAAGTTTTAGTTTTGGCAAAAGACATAGCCCAGCATGGGCTAAACCCGTCTAAGAGTTTAATGGTTGTTCAAGAAAAGAACGGAATGTTTATGCCCCTTGAGGGAAATAGACGTGTTACAGCGCTTAAGTTGTTGCATAATCCAAGCCAAATATCAAATCAAAAGATTAGTGAAAAATTTAAAGAGTTAAAAAAAGAATTTGGATCGCAAATTCCTAATAGTGTTGAGTGTGTAGTATTTCCAGACAGGGAATCAGCCTTTAGGTGGGTTAATTTAGAGCATACTGGCAGTAACGATGGGATAGGGGTTTTGGGTTGGAATAGCTTACAACAACAGAGATTTGCTGCTCAGTATGCAGGTAAAAAGCCGTCCCGTCCGGTTCAATTGTTTGATTTTGCCGATAAGCATAATTTATCTCGTGATAGCGTTGATACGACCACCATAGATCGCTTATTGTCAAATCCGTTTGTTAGAGAGCAAATAGGCATCTCTTTCCCGGATGGCTTGCTAACCTTAGAATTAAAAGATTCTAAGGTTGTTAGTAATTTGCGTAAGATTTTTTCTGAAATGTCAAAATCGAGTTTCAAAGTTTCGGAGATATATACAAGTGATAAAAGTAAAATTTGGATAAAGAAAGTTCTTGGGCTAAATGAAAAAATAAAAAATGAAGTATCTAAATCTACCGACGATCCTGCACATAATCAAGTTAGTGCAAAAAAGATCACAGAAGACCCTCTCGATGGTGATTGGATTTCTGATAGGCTTTACTCTGTCTACCCAAAAGAAAATAGAGTTAAAGAAATGTTAAAGGAGCTAAAAGATTTAAATCCTAGATTAAAGCCAAATGTATGTGCAGCGTCTCTGAGGGTCTTGCTTGAGTTATCCGTGTATTCTTTTTTGAAAGATAATAAATGGATTGAGCATATTATAAACTTAGAGAAAGCTAAAATAGCTAAAGAAAATCAAAAACGTAAGAGCGCTCGTAAGTTAGACCCTGATTGGTCGCCAAACTTTGCTTATATGCTGGCTTTTTTAAGCAATGACGAGACTATAATGCCTAACCCAGACGAACGTAAGGCCATGAAGGTTTTTATTAGTAAAAAGAGTGTTGAGCCTTTTTTAGCAGAGTTAAATTTATTTACGCACAACCCCAGTTATAGCCCTAAAGAAAGTAATGTTATTGAAATATGGAGTAAATTAGGCAAACTTATATTTAAAGCAATTTTAAACAAACAAGATGCAAATAGTTAGTAGTCGAAATCAAAAATTACACTACAGCCCCTTAAGGTATCCTGGCGGTAAGACGGTCCTTTCTTCTTTTTTTGGCGATGTAATGCAAAAATTTAATTTAAAGAATGTAACTTATGTTGAGCCGTTTGCTGGCGGTGCTGGAGCAGCGCTTTCTTTATTGTTTAATGGTCAAGTGAATAAAATAGTTATAAACGATTTAGATAAGGCCATTTATTCTTTTTGGATGTCAGCCGTGTTTGATTCAGAAAAATTTATTACGAAGATAAATTCTACTGAGGTTACTATTAAAGAATGGAAGAGACAAAAGGCTATATATATAAATCCAAAATCAGATCAATTTAGCCTCGGATTTGCTACATTTTTTTTAAACCGTACCAATGTGTCTGGCATTTTAAATGGCGGGCCAATTGGAAATTTTAAACAAGATGGAAAGTGGAAAATTGATGCACGTTTTAACAAACAAGGCCTGATAGAAAAAATAAGAAAAATAGCAGTCTACAAAAATAGCATCGCAGTTTTTAATGAGGACGGTGTTAAACTAATAAAAAGATATTTAAAAAAGAAAAATACTTTTATATATTTAGATCCTCCATATTACGAAAAGGGGGCGGCTTTATATTTTAACCATTACAATGCCGATAATCATAAAATGTTAGCCGAAGAGTTGAATAAATTTCCTAATTCTCATTGGCTTTTAACCTATGATGATAAACCTGAAATAAGGTTTTTATATAAAAATAGAAAAGTAATAAACTTTTCTTTAAATTATAATGCTTATGAATCAAGGGTTGGAAAGGAGATTCTAATAACATCTGATATCTTCTCAACTATTTAAATATGGTTTGCCCATTAACATATTTCTGTTTAAATGCTATAATCAAAGTACCTGTTAATAACTTGACTTTTTGCAGGTTTAGATATAATCTCTAAAACTACAAAACCCCCGCTAATTTTGAAGGTAACGGGGGTTCGTATATAACCTTAGATGATGGAATCAGTGGTGTTATCAGCCACTGGTTCTTTTTTTTGGCGACTTTCGTCTACCTCGAAGCAGAACGCACGTTTTCCGCAATCTTTCGCGTATAAGCGCGAGCCATTGCGGAGCGTGATCCAAGAACGACATATAGTCATACTTGTCATTGTTTATCCGGAACTTAAGATTGTCCGGCTTCTCCTTTTCCGGGTCCAAAGATTGGATAAACAAAACCACCAAGCGCAGGTGCCACGCCGTTGCTGTTTTCACAGTTTGCGGCGAGTGTTGCAGCACTCCGCAAACCCAAGGGCTTGACGGAGCAACCACGCTTGATGGTCATCTCCTGATGGTTTTAGAGATAATACCTGCGTCCGTCTGCAAACGGTCTAATTGTTGATTTTCTGTGACTATTTTAACAAATGCTTGGCAGTCATGTCAATAGAGTGCTAAGACTCCACTCCTACAAACCATTAACAGGTCGTCATTTCATTAAAATTAACTAGCTCCCGGACATCTCGCCATTTTATCACCGCGTTTTCAATGGTGTTCCACTGGAGAGATGTAGCCCGTGCGCTATAGGAATTTAAGAGGCTAAAGCCTCTTTTTCTGTAATATCTATGTATTACTAGACCATTCTGCCCTTGTTGAAAGAATCGGCAATCGTCTATTATTCGTCTATTATATGTAATATATGTGAGTGCAAGTAATAAGGCTAGCCGCCTTATTTTTTGTTACTAGTCTGGAAGATAATTTTTTCGACCGCGTATTATTTATCCAGAGTCCGCTAGGAGTTAGAATCCGGCGGAATCAGTTGATTAAAATATTAACCTAAAGCATATGAAATATAAGAAAGCGATAGTCGCTATGGCAGTCTTGACCTTCATCTTCAGTGTCGGTGTTTCCGGCGCTAATGCCGGCGCAGCCGCGAGAATGGCGAACCGGAACAATGCCCGGCGGGCAGAGATGACCCTCAAGAGCATCGAAGCTAACGATTATGACGCCTGGCGGCGGCTGGTCAATCCGAATAGCCGGCTGGCCCGCCAGATTAGTGAAGGAGATTTCCGAGAGTTCAGCCGAGCCAGGAAGCTGGCCCGGCAGGGAAGATACCAAGAAGCGATCGAGATATATGAGAGATTGAAAGCTAAGATTGGCTTGTCCGATAAGGAGATAGAAGAGATATCCAGCTCATTGAGCTTAGGCATCTAACTTTAGAATTAGCAATATAAGGCCCAGCGATGGGCCTTTTTTTGCGATTATTGTCAGCTACCTTGTAATACATAGTATTAGGTGCTATAATGTAAATAGATAAAAGATCGATTGTGGATAAGTAGGCTTATGAAAAATATAAATACCGAAAATACGCAGGCGCAGATGCGTAAAGGCATCCTAGAATTCTGTATCCTGCTCGTCATCTCAAGGAGTAAGGTTTATTGTTCGGATATCCTTAACGCCCTCAAGGCGGCGGATTTGCTCGTCGTCGAAGGAACGATTTACCCGCTATTGACGCGTCTTAAGAATTCAGGCCTCCTGTCATATGATTGGGAAGAGTCGCAGAGCGGGCCGCCGCGCAAATATTATTCCCTGACGGCTAAGGGGGAAGGAACCCTGAAGCAATTGCTCGCGACTTGGGGAGCGCTCGACCATTCGGTCAATTCGCTCGTCAAAAGATTCGAATAATTTCTCGGCTGGCGCCTGGAAAACGGACTAGCCGCAAAAAATATGAAAAAAAGTATCAACATCACCCTGAATGGCCAGATCTTCAATATTGAGGAAGATGCCTACGAGAAGCTAGAGAGTTATCTTGATTCTATCAAAGCGTATTATGAAGAACCGGAAGAAGAAAAGGAAATCCTCGCCGATATCGAATCGAGTATCGCCGAAAAATTGTCAGAAAGATTGAAGGCTGGTCGGCAAGCGGTTACCCGGGAAGATGTCGAAGCGATTATAAAGATCATGGGCACGGTCAAGGAAATCGTCGAAAACGACGAAGATGGCGAAAATCCGGACTGGAGGAAGGCGGCTGATAAGGAGAAGAATGATAAGGAGGGGGCAGCTTTCCGCAAAAGGCTGTACCGTAATCCGGATGATGTTGTCATCGCTGGCGTCGCTTCGGGAATTGCCGCCTATTTTGGCATCGATCCGGTCTTCGTCCGCCTCCTCTTCCTGCTATTAACTTTGGCGAATGGCATCGGCCTCCTGGCCTATATAATATTCTGGATGGCTATGCCTCAAGCTCTGACTAACGCCCAGAAATTAGAAATGCGAGGCAAGCCGGTCAATTTGGCGGAAATCGAACAGGCAGTTAAAGAGAAATCCAGGCAAATCAGCCAAGAAGGGGAGAAAGTTTTCAAACGTTTCCGGTCTGGCAACGTTTGGCATCAGATCCTTAATTTCCCAATCAGGGTAGTCGAAGCCATTTTTCAACTAATCAGGAAGATATTCGCCGTCATGTTTCCAGTCTTGTCTGTTATTATTGGCTTGTTTATCATGATTTTCGCCGTTTGTTTCTTGGTCGGCATTAGCGTCGCCGCCGCCATGATGGCTTTCAACATCTCCTCGCCATACATAATTTCCGACTTGCCCCTGATGGAATTGGCAGCTAATCCGTTGTATTATGTCGGCCTGGCCGCTTTCTTCCTAGCCTTCGCCATTCCGAACATCTTCGCCGTGTGCCTGGCGATAACCATGATTAGGCGCAAGAACTCTTTCAACCTGGTCGCTTCGCTGATCCTGCTTGCCGTTTGGATCTTCTCCTTGGCGGCCGGCGCTGTCGCTACGGCCGACCTTGTCCCGATGATCAGAACTAAGGCGGCCGAAGCCTCTCAGCGGGCAATAACGACGAGGCTCTATGATTACAAGGATTTTAATAAGCTATATATCAGTGGCAACCAGCACCTCGAAGTGGTGAAAGGCGACGTTTTCTCAATTGAGCTCTCTGGTCGCCAATCTGACCTCGATTACCTTGATTTCAGAATCGAAAACGGACAGCTCCAGATCATGGAGAGGGAGAGAGCTAACAAGGGAATCTGTGTCTTCTGTGGCCGCCGAGAGATAAGCGGCAAGATTATAATGCCGAACCTTGATTCCTTCGTTGGCGTCAGATCTTCCCGAGCCGAATTGAAAGGTTTTGATAAGGATCTCTATGTCAGTCTGGGGGAATCAGCTCGAGCCGAGATAGAGCTGAAGGGCCAAAGCCTGAGCGGAACCTTGAGCGGCATAGCGAGCCGGCTGCAATTATCCGGTCCGGCGAAAGATGTCGATCTGAAAATGGACGGTTCGGCCGACCTATCTTCAACCGAGCTATTAGCCGAGAAGATAAAATTGAATATGAGTGTTTATAGTTTTGCCGACCTTTCTGGCCAGGTAAAGAAGCTGGAAGTTGAAATGAAGGGCGGAAGCCGGCTTGAGGCCTATGATTTGATAGCCGGAGACGTTTCGATTCGAGCTATTGATTCTTCCCGAGCGGAAGTATTCGCTCAGGATAGCCTAGCGGCTAACGTTACGGATGAAGCGGCGGTGTATTATAAAGGTGAGCCGAAAAAAGTTACCGCCAACGCCGAGGGAGAGGGCGTTATCCAGAAATACGGTCAAGAAGAGACGGGGGCAAGTATTAAGATTGACCGCATTGCTCCTAATCTAGCTATCACGACCGATATAGAAAAATATAGTCCAACTATGTCTTCGGTTCGTGGCATCGGTCTTCTGCCAGACTATACGGAGCCGGGCGTGACTTTCAGGTGGCGGACGAGTCAAGGCGCCTTAGTTACTGATTGGGATAATGCGGTTTATTCGCAGGTTGTAGATACGTCTAAGCCAGGCCAGAAGGTCTATTGGACGTTTTCACCGGGCAAGATGGTTATAAAAGAAGACGAGCCGATCTATGTCTATCTCGAGGCCATCCAGCTGGAGAATAGCGAAGTAGTCGATAGCACCAAGATCGAGTTTAGATTTGATGACCAGGGGGCAGTGATAAAAAGATAGTCTTCTATTCCTAACAACTATTAGCCAGGGGAATCCCCTGGCTTTTTTGAAGAATTGTATTCTAGGCGGCGTATGATATGACGAAGGGCGCCTAGATGTATGAACGTAGTAATTAATCGAACCGTAAATCCAAACTAGTTTGGATTTACGGCAATAAATTTATGAAGAAGAAGAAAATATTCGCGGCTTTGGCCAGCTTGGCGATTGTCGCTTCCTTGGCTGGCGTAGCATCGCAAGCCTTGGCGGCTAGTGGATCCTCGGAGGGCCTGATGCGTTTCGGCCTGAAGGGTGGGGAAAGGAAGGGGCAACCGGCAGAGTTGACGGAAGCCCAAAAGGCGGAAATGGAAGCTAAATTGACGGCCGTCAGAAACGCCGAGACGGCGGGCGACTATGATGCTTGGGTAACGGCGATGAAAACAATGGGCGGAGACTCTCTGCTTTTGAAAGAAGTGACGTCAGAAATTCAGTTCCAAAGCTATTTAGCACAGGCCAAGGAAAGAGAAGCGAAGCGGATCGAGAAGCAGGCGAAAAAAGAAGCCGTCAAGACAGCTTTAACGGCGGGCGATTATGACGCTTGGGTGACGGCGGTGAAAGCGATGGATGAAAACGCTCCGGAATTGAATAAGATTACGGCTAGTAATTTTGCCAAGTATGCTGAAGCCAATAAATTAATGAACCAAGCCGATAGCATCTTCCAGGAACTCGGCATCCGCGGCGATATGTTCGGCGGCTATCATGACGGTCCGCGCGGCGGCCGGCCGGAAGGGGTGGGCAAGCCGATGACCGGAGTAGCAGAGGGCGATTAAGTAAGTGTTCATCTGGCTATTTTGGCCAAAATTAAGATTGAGGGGCTAAAGGCTCGTTTCCCGGGGAGGAAATGGGCCTTTTCCAGCTATGGCCAGTTGATAGCCAAAGAAGATCCCAGAAGCGTGCGTATAATAATTTTAAGGCAGATTCAGCAAAAGTTAACGGCATGATATAATATCAACATGGCCTTGAGCATCAGACCACAAGAAGAGATAGACAAATTGACTGACGAAGAGCTGGTAAAAATGACCTTAGCCAATCAGGACGATTTTTTATATCTGGTCAGCCGCTATAAGGGGAAATTGACGTCCTATATACGACGGCTGACGAATATCAATGCCGAAGAAGCGGAGGATATCTTGCAGGAAGTCTTCATCAAGGTCTATCTTAACCTGAATGATTTTAATAGCGATCTGAAGTTCTCTTCTTGGATATATCGGATCGCCCATAACCAAGTAATCAGTAATCATCGGAAATTGAAAGCTCGCCCCGAAGGCTATGCGGTCGATATTGAAGATAGCCTTATATACCGCCTGGCTTCCGAGGTCGATATCGCCAGTGAGACCGATAGGAAATTAAAGAAAGAAACCATCACCGCCATCCTTTCCGGCCTGGAAGAGAAATATCGGGAAGTCCTGGTCTTGAAGTTCCTAGAGGAAAAGAATTACCAGGAGATATCCGACATCTTGAAGAAGCCGCTCGGCACCGTCGCCTCCCTGATTAACAAGGCTAAGCAGGAATTTCGGGCGGAAGTCGCCAAACAGAATGCCAAATTATAAACATATGGAAAAGGATATAATCAAAAATGACCAACCGTCAGTCTCAGGCAACTTCAATGCCAGGCTTCTAGAGAAGATTAAGGAGGAGAAGATGACGCCTAAGCCGCGCTGGCAGTTTTTACTTAAGGATTATGTGGTCTGGACTTCCGGCCTGGTCGCCCTTTTGATTGGCGCGGCTGCCATTTCCGTCATGATCTACCTTTTTAAATATAATGATTGGGATCTATATGAGCTGGCCCATAAGACTTTCGCCGAATTTTTCCTCCTGACCCTGCCTTACTTCTGGTTTATCTTCTTGGCCTTCTTCTTCCTAGTCATATATTATAATTTCAGACACACAAAGGGGGGCTATCGCTACCCATTCTATATAATCGCTGTCGGTTCGATTGCTGCGAGCGTCATCCTCGGCTTCAGCTTCTACGCGATTGGCTTGGGGGAAAAGATCGATGACGTTTTAGGGAGAAAAGCCCCATTCTATGATCAGTTTATCAATCGTAACCTGGATTTCTGGTCAAACCCGGAAGAGGGTCGCTTGGCCGGCTTGATTGTCTCTTCTTCAGAAGACGGCTATCTCGTCCTAGTCGACCGTCAATCAGGAGAATGGGTAGTTACCCGGCATTTCGAAGTTGGCCAGCCATTTTTTGAAATCATGATTGGCCAGCCGGTAAGGATGATCGGCCAGCAGACTGGCGATCATGAATTCCAGGCTGTCCGTTTCTGGCCCATGGTCCCGGCTCACGGGTTTTTTGACCGTGTTCACGACCGGCCGCGCCCGCCGCTTCCTCCATTCGAACGGTAATTTCGCCAATCTATCCAAAAACCCGCCGTTTGAGAGCCAGGTGAAGAAAATTTATCTAATAAGCGTATAAAATCCAAAGAAGATAGACCATAAATAAAAGATAAAATTTATAGAGAAGAAGCTATGAAAAAAACGAAAAATTTTCTCAAGATGTCAGCCGCCTCGCTCGCCATCCTTTTTGTTTTAGCTGGCTGTAGCCAGGTAAACCTGACGGGCTTCAATAACCAGACCGGACCTAACGGATCTCCGGAAGCGGGCGGCACGCCTCCTGATGGCGGCGTTCCCCCTGATGGCGCGGCTCCTATCGGTTCTGGTGGCCCAGCCGGAGATTAAGCATCTTAACCATTAATACAAAAATATGAAGAAGATATTTATGATGACAGTGGCGCTCTTCGCGTCCCTGTTTGTCCTAACTGGTTGCAGCCAGACAGCTGCCCCGGTTGGCAATCAAACTAGAGGAGCAAGCAATCCGAATAGCCAAGAAGATGGCTCTAATAGTAATCGTGATAATGCTCGAGCCGGACGCCGGATGCCGGATTTCGGCCAGCCGCAACGTCAACCGGATATCCGCGGTCTTGTGAAATCAATCGTCGGTAACGAAGCGACTGTTTTGAAAATCGATATGGGGCAGCGTCAAGCTAGCTCTACCCCGGAGATGGGCACCTCTACTAAAGAGGGAGCAGCCTTATCTTTCGGCAATCCGAATAGCCCCGGCGGCCGGATGCCAGCCGGTGGTCCGGGCGGCCCGGGCGGCTTCGGCGGTCCAGGCGAGCAGACAGAAAACAGCCGAGTAAAGATGCTCGAAGAACTCAAGAAGATAAGCACGGGCGAAGAAAAGATAATCCTCCCGGTCGGCATCCAGATGCTCAAGTCGAGTCGTAATGACGAGACCAAGAAAATGGAGATGGTCGAAGCTTCCCTGAGTGATATCACGGCTGATAAGACGGTCACTATCTGGCTCAATGCCCAGATTACTGATAAGAAGGTGGCGGAATTCGTGCTTATTAACTAATAATCCTATGGCTTCAATAATCGAAGAGAGCAAGAAGGCTAAGCGGGGATTCTGGGGATTCCTCTTTAAGAAAAAAGTCCTCCTGATTATTGCCTTAGTCCTGGTGGCGGGGGCTGTTTCCTATTATCTCTATAGCCGCCAGGCCCAAAGCCAGGCTACGGTTGTCCAACAGAAGAAATGGACGGTCAAGACCGATGATCTGAAGATATCCGTCGAAGCGAGCGGCAAGGTAGTCGCTAAGGATGGTGCCGAGCTCTCCTTCCCGATTTCCGGCAATCTGGAAGTCGAGAACGTCTATGTCAAGGAAGGTGACAAGGTGAAAAAAGGAGACAAGATCGCCTCGGTCAAGACCGAGACGCTGGAATTCGAGCTGCGCAATGCCTATGCCAGCTACCAATCAGCTTTGGCGAACTTCAATTCCAAGCAAGCCAGCCCGACCCAGAGCGAGATTGATAAGGCCAAAGCCTCCGTCGACCAGGCGCAGGTTTCCCTAGATCAGGCCAAGATCAGCCTGGAAAAGACGAAATCTAGCGCCGAACAGCAGATTACTAATGCCGAAAGTTCCGTCGCTGTCGCTGAAAATAACCTCAAGCTGAACAGCGATACCAACAATAGCCAGATAATTTCCGATGCCTATACTGATCTGATAAGTACTATGAATTCAGTCAGCGATACGCTCCTCGATACGCTTCAGGATTCGGATAAGATATTGGGAGTCGATGATCAGCTGAATAATTTTTCCTTCAAATATTTGCTAGGAGTCAAGGAATCCAACTCCTATAACCGGTCCCGGGACGGATATAGCCAGGTCAAGGAAGCCAGGGCAGAAATGAATAGCTGCCTCCAGGCCCTGGGCAGCCATCCGGCTAATAGTGCTATGGATGCTTGCGCTGAGAAAGCCAAGACGGCTGTCAGCGAAGCTCAAGATTTCCTGGCTGATCTCCAGAGCATGCTTATCGGGACGATCACTTCGGTCGACCTATCCCAATCGCAGCTCGACAGCTTCAAATCGACGACTAATGCCAACATCTCCGGTCTGAATTCTACGCTGACGAGTCTGACTAGTTCCATCCGCGCCGTCGCCAACGCTAAAAGCAGTCTGAAGAATTACCAGATCAATTATGACAAGGCGGTAAACGACCTAGCAGTTACCAAGCAGCAGGCCGCGCAAGACATCAAGACCGCTGAGAGCTCGGTCGCCGCTCGGGAAGTTTCCCTGAAACAGGCGAAGATTGATTATGACGACCTATTGGCGCCGGTTCCCGAAATCGACCTGGCCTCGTCCCGTGCCCAGTTGACATCAGCCGCTATTAACGTCGATAAGGCTAAATACAATATGGAACAGGCGACATTAGTCTCGCCGATTGACGGCGTGATCTCCATGCTTAATTACAAGAAGGGTGATACGATCCTGGACAGCAGCGACAGCAAGACCTTTGTCACTATCATAAATAACGATACGTTATTCATCGAAGCCAATATCGAAGAGGCGGATATCAGCAAGTTGAAGGTCGGCGACAAGGCGCAGGTGACTTTTGACGCTGTCGAAGGCGTAAACCTGAACGGAGAGATAAGCTTTATCTCCCTGACTTCTGATACCAACTCTAACGGTATCGTCACTTATCTGGTCCGAGTGCTGCTCACTAATACCGGCAATTCGCCGGTCAGGGAAGGCATGACCGCGGCTATTGATTTTGTGACTGCGGAGGCGACTGGCGTCCTGATAACTCCGGTCCAGGCCGTCCACAATATCGGCGGCAAGCCGTCAGTTGAGCTAGCCGACGGCCAGATTGCAAACGTTACGACCGGCTTTACTGACGGCAAAAGCGTCGAAATAATAAGCGGCTTGAAAGCAGGCGACATCGTCGTCTACTAAGCCGCCCCAATCTATGGCCAATGAGATAGCGATTAGGATGGAGAATGCCCATAAGTCATACTATCTAGCTAATAACGAGGAGATCCCGGTCTTAAACGGCATCGACCTGGAAATCAAGAAGGGCGAATTCGTCGCGATCATGGGCGAGTCAGGTTGCGGCAAGACGACCCTCCTCAATATTATCGGCTGCCTGCATCCCCTGAGCAAGGGCAAGTATTTTCTGAACCAGGAGGATATCGGCGCGGTCCGGGATGACTTCACTTTAGCTTTTATCCGGAATAAGAAGATGGGCTTCATCTTCCAGCAATTCAATCTCTTTTCTCGCCTATCAGCCCTTAAGAACGTGACTTTACCCGCTGTTTACGCTGGCCTGCCAGCTGATGTCCGGGAAAAGAAGGCGATCGCTCTTCTTAAGTCAGTCGGCATGGAAAAAAGGGTTCACCATAAGCCAACCGAGCTTTCCGGTGGCCAGCAGCAGCGGGTGGCTATCTGCCGCGCCTTGATTAATGATCCAGAAATAATTCTGGCTGACGAGCCGACCGGCGCTCTAGACTCCAAAGCCGGCCTGGAACTGATGGATATTTTTACCAATTTCAAGAAGCAGGGACGGACCGTCGTAATGGTGACCCATACGGCCGAAGTCGCTAAATATGCTGACCGGATAATCTATCTGCGTGACGGCCGCGTTCTGGACGATGATTACAAATTGAAGAATAGCTATTGACCGATATGATGAAGCTGGAAATCATCAAGATGGCTTTTGAGTCGCTCTACGCCAAGAAAACGCGTAGCCTTTTGTCGATGCTCGGGATAATCATCGGCGTGGCGACGGTAATCGCCGTCTTCGCTATCGGCAAGGGCGCCCAGAAGTCGGTTTCCGCCCAATTCCAGAACTTGAGTGCCAATTCCATCCTCGTCATGCCGAACCGCGGCCGTGGCTTTACTAGCAGCTCGAAACTGAAGACGGCCGATGCCCAGGTAATCCAGGAACAAGGGGAGCATATTGCGTCGGCGACCGGCGCGATCCAGGGGAATGCCAGCGTTTCCTACGGCTCGACGGATAAGAGCTATAGCGTTATCGGTATCGACGAGAATTTTTTTTCGGTCTCTAACCTGTCTATAAGCCAAGGACGGTCGCTGGCGGCCGAGGATATAGACGGCAAGGCGATGGTCGCCGTTATTGGCAGTACGGTCGTTTCCGATCTCTTCGCTGGCGGCCAGGACCCGATTGGTAGCGAGATAACGGTCGGCGGGAAGAGGCTGGAAGTGATTGGCGTCATCAAGAAACTCGGTTCCCGGATTGGGATGATCTCGGTCGATGAAGCAGTCATGGTACCGAGTACGACGGCCGAGAAAAGCCTGCTCGGGGACAGGGGGCAAGTAATGATCATGACGACCGTCGATAATGTCGACAACACTTCCTTGGCTACCGGCAGTATTGAGATGGTCTTGCGGGCCGAGCATAAGCTCAAGAGCAGCCAAGAAGATGATTTTAGAATCATGGATGCTGGCAGCATGGTCGCGGCCGCCCAGGAATCGGCTAAGACCATGACGGCGCTCCTGACGGCTATCGCGGCTATCACTTTGCTGGTCTCTGGCATCGGCATCATGAATGTCATGTTTGTCACGGTCGCCGAAAGGACTAAGGAAATAGGCATCGCCAAGGCTATCGGCGGCAAGCAGTCGGATATCCTGAGCCAGTTCCTGTTAGAGTCGATTATCCTGTCGATGATCGGCGGCTTGGTCGGCATGGCTATCGGTCAGTCAGCCATTCCAATCATTTCTTATTTCAATCTGATGTCGATGGCCTCCTCTTGGACTGGTCCGCTATTGGGTTTTTCCTTCTCAGTCCTGGTCGGCGTTTTCTTCGGTTTTTACCCAGCCTTCAAGGCCAGCCGCCTAGATCCGGTCGATGCCTTGCGTAGCGAATGACTAGCCGGATGGCCGCACAGCTTGAGATCGGGCTAAAAACCCGATTTTTAGTTTGGCTACGATGATTCCAGATTGACTTTTTTAGCATTTGGCTGTAAAAAATAAGGAAGAACTTTCAAAAATAAATAATAACAAAAAAATAAATTACCCATGAAAAAGGTTAATTTGATCTTAGTCGCTTCCGGCTCCGGAACGGACGCTCGAGCGATAATGTCAGCCTGGCAGGAAGGGAAAATCCCGAATGTCGATCTGAAATGTCTCATCAGCACCAAAGAAGGCGCTGGCTGCCTGGAAAAGGCCGAAGAATTAGGCGTACCGAGCCGCAGTTTCCATTACTATGGTCGAGACGGCTATTCTTACAGTCTCAATAAATTTTTGCGGGAAGCTTTCCTGGCAGAGAGGGCGGAATTGGTTTTCCTGGTCGGGTGTATCGCCAAAGTGGAACTCGTCACTGGCGTGAAATTCTATAATATCCATCCGGCTAGCCTAGAGCTTGCCGGCGGGAAGGGGATGTATGGTTTGGAGCCGCATAAAAAGGTCCTTATTAATATCCAGGACCTGGTCGGGCGGGGAAGGAAAGCCGCTAATGATCGGTTCTTCACCTTTCCTACGGTTCATGAAGTGTCAGAGGTCTTCGACTCAGGTCCGGAGTTGATGCGCGTCAACGTGGAAATTCCGCCGGATATTATCACCCGGCTGATAAGAGGCACATCCAGTCTGGAGGATTGCGCGGCCGAGCTGCAGAAACATGTTTTGCCTTGTGAGTGGCAGATGCTGCCTTGGGCAGTAAGCTTGGCAGCCAGCAAGATCTTGGCGTCTAAAGAAACCAATCATAAAATTTAACGGAGGAGAGATGATAAAAGAGATGGAGTTTTTAGAGAGCTTCAGAGAAGCTCTGGATGATGTTTCGCCTGACTGGCCTAGCCAGGAAATCGGTTTTGGGACCGCACTTTTCAGCTTAGGGTTGCGGGATATGGATGAAGAAGAGTCCCAGCAGGGAAAAACTGCTGGAGAAGCGAATCGGATTCCTCTCGGCCCAGGAATCCTCAATCTAGTTGAATTGATCATTATCCTCGAGAGAAAATTCGGAGTAGAGGTAGATGACACTTATTTTCTCGACCTTTGGAGGGTACGTGACATTTTCGAAGTCCTGAATGGGAGAATTGTTCCCTAAGAAAGGATTGGGGATAAAAGCGGCTTTGCCTTAAGAGGTGGCCGCTTTTTCATTAGCTTCGTTGGTTGACAGACTTAAGGCCCGAGGTTATCATCTTATTATCAAAAGTTTGGTTTATCATATCATCATGCCTTCTTATCTCTATATCTTCGGTGGCGTTCTTCTTGTTTCCGCTCTTTCCCTGATCGGCATCTTTTTTCTTTCTTTTTCCCAAGTCCTTATAAAGAAGATAACCTTGCTGTTAGTCAGTCTATCAGCCGGTACTTTGCTCGGTGATAGTTTCTTGCATCTCTTGCCAGAAGCCGCTGGGGATAGTTCTCCCGGCCTAGGAATTTGGCTTTGGCTGATCGCGGGCATCATCTTCTTCTTCGTTCTGGAAAAGATTGTCCATTGGCGGCATTGTCATATCCCAACTAGTTCTGAACACCCACACCACCTGGGAGTCATGAATTTGGTCGGCGACAGTCTCCACAATTTCTTCGACGGGATAATAATCGCTGGTTCCTTCCTGGTTTCTCAACCGCTCGGCTTTGCAACCTTGATCGCCGTCATTGCTCACGAGATTCCTCAGGAGATTGGCGATTTCGGCGTCCTGCTCTATGCTGGCTATTCCCGGGCCAAGGCTATTGCCCTTAATTTTTTGACGGCGTTGTCCGCTTTTCTCGGCGCCTTATTGACTATCTTGATCGGTCCGGCTATAGGCGGCTTCTCTAGCTACATCGTACCGTTCACGGCCGGCGGCTTTGTCTATATCGCAACGGCCGATTTGATCCCAGAATTAAAGAAAGAGGCTGGCCTCCGCAAGTCATTTTGGCAGCTAGCTTGCATCTCGGTCGGTATCGGTTTAATGCTGGTTTTGAAACTTATATTTGAGTAAGTTTCAATTTGTTAAATAATATAGCTAATGTTAGCTATATTTTTTTAATGGCAAAATTGACATTTGTGGAAATAATTGCTAAAATATATAGAGTTAGCCAAATATTATCATATGAAATACCGAAAAATATTAATCATGCCAGCTCTTTTGCTGGTTGTTTTGACTCTAAGCGCCTGCGGTTCGAAGACAGATCAGGCGGAGAAAAAAGCTGATCCGATGAAAGTCAGGGGGCAAACCGTGGGCCAGAGCCTGAGCGCTAAACAGTCTTTGGAATATCCTGGGACGGTCGTGGCGGAAAGTGAGGCGATAATCGTTGCCAAGGCGAGCGGTAATCTGACCGGGGCTAATTTCAAAGTCGGCGATAGCGTCACGCTCGGCCAGGAGCTAGCTAAGATTG
>CAYOKE010000010.1:0-23608 GCA_964404515.1 uncultured Gammaproteobacteria bacterium
CTTGGGAAGAATAGACGTATTGGATTTCCCTGATGATATATTTCTGCGTCTCCAGCTGGCCCTTCAGCTTATATAATTCGCGCAAGTCCAAGCTGCCTTCGGTCAGCTGCGTGCCGCGCTCAATCGTCTCGCCATCCTTGACTAGGAGCATCGTGCCTTTCAGTATCGAAAATTCTTTTACTTTCTCCACTTCCTTGGCTAGGCTGACATATTTTTCGTTGACCGATACGGTCCCGCCGGATTTAGCGCGGACGATCTCGCCGCCGACATTGAATAGCTCGGCATTCTTCGCGACTTCTTCCCCCTCCTTGACCAGAACTTTGACCTCCAGCTTCTTCTTATCCTTCCCGGTCGCGCCAGTCGCCAGCTTGATTTCGTTTATCTTCTCGGAAAAATAATATTTATCATGGTCCTTGCCTTTATAGAAAATGCTCAGAATCTTGGATTGTGGATTATTGACGAAAATCTCTTTGCCATCTTGCCCCTTGATGACTTTCTGGGCGAAATCGATCTTGACCCGGCCGGCGACATCGGAAATAAGAGCTTTCTTCTTCGGGCTGCGCGCTTCGAAGATTTCCTCGACGCGCGGCAAACCTTGGGTGATATCGTCCTGGCCAGCGACACCTCCCGTATGGAAGGTCCGCATCGTCAGCTGGGTACCAGGTTCGCCAATCGACTGGGCGGCGATAATGCCTACCGTCGCGCCGATCTTCACTGGCTTATTATAGGCCAAATCCCAGCCGTAGCATTTGGCACAAACGCCCTTATGTAGATGGCAAGTCAAGACCGAACGGATGTTGACCGTCCTGACGTCCTTGCTTTTTAGAAGCTTGATATTTTCTTCATTCAGGATTTCGCCAGCTTTCAAAATTACCTTGCCTTTGGCGTCTTTCGCTTCGCTAGTCAGATAACGACCGGTAATCCGTTTGAAAAAATCTTCGCCATCCTTCTCGACTTCTTCGCGGTTCAAGGTTAATCCGGTCTCGTCGCCGCAGTCTTCTTCCGTAACGATAACATCTTGAGAAACGTCGACCAGGCGGCGGGTCAGATAGCCGGCATTAGCCGTCCGGAGAGCGGTATCTGACAAACCCTTGCGTACGCCGTGAGTAGAGATAAAATATTCCAGCACGCCGAAACCCTCTTTGAAGTTGCCTTTGACCGGCAACTCGATGATGGCTCCGGAAGGCGAGGTAACGAGACCCTTCATGCCCAAAATCTGGACCGGTTGGGCCCAAGAACCGCGGGCGCCAGAATCGATCATCGAGTAGACCGGCAGGATCTCGGTCAAGCCCTTCTTACAGATATCAGCGATCTTATCCTTCGTATTGGTCCACTCCTCAATGACTTTGGCGTAGCGTTCCGATTCGGTCAATAAGCCTTCCTCGTACTGTTCTTGGATGAGTTCCACTTTCTTGTTTGCCTCGCCAATCAGGCGATCCTTAGCTTCCAGATTCGGCAGATCGCCAAACCCCCAGGACAAGCCGGAACGGGTGATAAAGGAGAAACTGCGATTCTTCAGGCCGTCGATGAACTTGACGGTCTCTTCCTCGCCGTTCAGGCGCAGACATTCGCGGATTAGGTCCTTCAGCTTACCTTTGCCGACGACATCATTGATATAGCGCAGCTTTTCTGGCAGCAAGGAATTGAAAATCAAGCGGCCGACCGTCGTCTTTAATAGTTCGCCGTCATACTTAACGCGAATCGCCTCATGGAGGTCGATGAAGCCGCTTTCATAAGCCAAGCGCGCTTCATCTTCGCTGAAGAAATAGCGCATTTCCTCATTCTTCTTCTCGTTATAATCAGGGTGAACGAGGGTAATATAATATGTTCCCCAGACGATATCCTGGGCTGGCGCGACGATTGGATCGCCGGTCGCCGGCTTCAAGAGATTATGGGTAGAAAGCATCAAGTTTTCCGCCTCTGCCCTGGCTTCCTTGGTAAGCGGGACATGGACGGCCATCTGGTCGCCATCGAAGTCGGCATTAAAAGCCGTGCAGACGAGCGGATGGATCTGGATTGCCTTGCCTTCGATGAGTACCGGGCGGAAAGCCTGAATACCCAAGCGATGTAAGGTTGGAGCACGGTTCAAGAGGACATAGGCGCCGTGGATGATCTCCTCCAAAATATCCCAGACTTCGTCATGACCAGCTTCTATGTAGCGGGAGGCGCTGCGGACATTATGGACGATCTCCCGCTTAATGAGTTGGGAGATGATAAACGGTTTAAAAAGCTCGAGCGCCATGATCTTCGGCAAGCCGCATTGATCGAGATTCAACTTTGGATTAACGACGATGACGCTACGACCGGAATAATCGACGCGCTTGCCGAGTAAATTCTGGCGGAAACGGCCTTGCTTCCCCTTCAGGGTATCGGCCAAGGATTTCAATTGGCGTTTTTGGCCGGTTGAAGCGGTAACGGTCTTAGTGTGGCGGGCGCTATTGTCAATCAGGGCATCGACAGCTTCCTGAAGCATGCGTTTCTCATTACGACAAATCACTTCCGGTGCGTTCAGGTCGATGAGCTGTTTCAGGCGGTTATTGCGGTTGATGACCCGGCGATAGAGATCATTCAGGTCGGAAGCGGCGAAACGGCCGCCATCAAGAGCGACCATCGGGCGCAAATCTGGCGGCACAACTGGCAAGACCGTCAAGATCATCCATTCCGGACGTAGGTCATTATTGCGAAAACTCTTTAATAGCTTCAAACGTTTGACTAATTTCTCCTTCTTGGAATCAACCGCGCCTTCTAACTTCCCTTCCAAATTCTTGATGCTGCGTTCTAAGTCGATCTTTTCCAGAAGCTGGCGGATTGCTTCGGCGCCGATTGAAGCCTCGAAGACATGGCCGAATTTCAGACTCAAAGCCTGATACTGCTGTTCCGACATAATGAGGAGGGGCTTTAATTCCTTGAGTTCCTTCTGGGTCTGGCTAAAATCTTCATCCAGCCGAGCCAACCTTTCCGCTTTCGCCTTGGCCGCTTCTTTAATCTCGCTTTCTGCGTTATCGCCCTTCTCTTCCTTAACCTTCCGGATTTGGTTATTGTAGTCGTTATCGATCCCTTTGGTCTTGGACTTGTATTCAGCTTTAATCTGTTCGATCGTGGCCTCTTTCAGGTTCTCGTCGACCTCCGTCACGATGAAGCTGGCATAATAGATGACTTTTTCTAGCGATTGGATGCCGAGGTTAAGAAGCAAACCAATCTTCGATGATAGGCCGCGCAGGAACCAGATATGCGAACAAGGTACTTGGAGACTGATGTGGCCCATGCGTTCGCGGCGGACGATGCTACGCGTCACTTCAACGCCGCATTTGTCGCAGACGATGCCTTTATAGCGGATTTTCTTATACTTGCCGCAGGCGCATTCCCAATCCTTGGTCGGGCCGAAGATCTGTTCGCCGAACAAGCCGTCCTTCTCCGGCTTTTGGGTACGATAGTTGATCGTTTCCGGGCGAGTCACTTCACCGTGCGACCAGCCTTGGATCTCATCGGGGCTGGCCAGTTTCAGGCGGATAGCGTCGAAATCGCTGGTTTTTATCGGATTTAACATATAATTGATTGATTGCTAATGATTTATCTGGAAATCATTCTTCTTTCTCTCCTTTTTCGCCGGCGCTAGCTGATTCTTCGAGGCTGGCGATTATTTCCGGCTTATCATAATCGAACTTATCGTCTTTCTTGACCTCTTCATCGATCTCCGTCACCACTTCGGAAGCGGTTTGCCCATCCTTGCCGCCTAAGAGCTCGACGTTGAGGCCTAAACCTTTAAGCTCGCGGATCAGGACGTTGAATGATTCCGGGACATTGAGCTTTTCGATCTCTTCGCCCTTGATGATCGATTCATAAGCTTTGCTGCGGCCAGGGACATCATCGGATTTGATGGTCAGCATCTCCTGCAAGGTATGCGCCGCGCCATAGCCTTCCAGCGCCCAAACTTCCATTTCGCCGAATCTCTGACCGCCGAATTGAGCCTTACCGCCGAGCGGTTGCTGGGTAATCAAGGAATATGGGCCGATGGAGCGCTGGTGGATCTTGTCTTCGACCATATGGTTGAGCTTCAGCATGTACTTATAGCCGACCGTGATCGAATGGTCGTAGCTCTTGCCGGTCTTGCCGTCGAAAAGCGTCACCTTGCCGTCTTCTGGCAATCCGGCTTGGCGCAACTCCGACTTGATCTGTTCTTCCGTGATGCCAGCGAGAGCCGGGGATACGACGCGATAGCCCAAACGTTTGGCAGCGAAACCCAGATGCGTCTCGAGCAATTGCCCGAGATTCATGCGGGAGATGATGCCGAGCGGCGATAGGATAACATCAATCGGCGTACCGTCCGCCATATAGGGCATATCCTCAATCGGGACGACCTGGGAAATGACGCCCTTGTTGCCATGCCGGCCGGACATCTTGTCGCCGACCTGGACCTTACGCAAATTAGCGACGGAAACCTGGATGGATTTCAAAACACCGGCGGCTAATTTGTCGCCTTCCTCTCGGGAGAAAATCTTAATATCGACGACCTTGCCGTGTTCGCCATGCTCAAGGTATAGGGAGGAATCACGGACATCTTTGGCTTTCTCGCCAAAGATAGCGCGCAATAGCTTCTCTTCCGCCGACAGAGTCGTTTCGCCCTTCGGGGTAATCTTGCCGACCAGAATATCGCCGGAAGAAACTTCAGCACCGATACGGATGATGCCTTCCTCGTCCAAATTCTTCAGTTTCTCTTCGGAAATATTCGGGATATCATTAGTGATGACTTCTGGACCGAGCTTAGTGTCACGGACATCGATCGTATAGTTCTCGATATGGATGGAGGAATAGACATCTTCTTTCACTAAGCGTTCGGAAATGATGACCGCATCTTCATAGTTGAATCCCTCCCAGGTCATGAAGGCGACGAGCACGTTGCGACCCAGGGATAGCTCCCCGTTGTCGATTGCTGGGCCATCAGACAGGATTTCGCCTTTCTTCACTTTCTGGCCGACCTCGACGATGGGATGCTGGTTGATGCAGGTCGATGAATTGGAGCGCAAGAACTTGTTCAAAACATACTTGTCTATCGCCCCCTTTTTATTCTGGATCTCAATCGTTCCGGCGTCAGCTCTAATAATCACGCCCTCTTCCTTGGCGATGGCGACATGTCCTGAATCGCGGGCAGCGCGCTCTTCGACGCCAGTGCCGACGATCGGCGCTTCGCTCTTCACGAGCGGGACAGCTTGGCGCTGCATGTTCGTGCCCATGAGCGAACGTTGGCCATCGTTATGTTCCATAAAAGGGATGAGACTGGTGGCGATGGAAATAATCTGATTGGCCGCTACGCCGACGAAATCTATCTTGCCGGCTTCTTCTACGCCTGGCTGGCCATGCTTGCGCACTTCATATTTATGGACGAGAAAATAGCCTTTCTCATCGACTGGGATCGTAGCGTCGACGATGATATATTTCTCTTCTTCGAAAGCGTCGAGATAGACAATCTCATCCGTTACTCGGCTGCCTTTCTTATCATGACTGACCTTACGATATGGGGTTTCTAAGAAGCCATAGCTATTGAGCCGGGCATAGCTGGCCAAGTGGCCAACCAGACCAATATTCGGACCTTCCGGAGTGGCAATCGGGCAGATGCGGCCGTAGTGGGTGGCATGCACGTCGCGAACGTCAAAACCGGCCCGTTCGCGTGTCAGACCGCCCGGACCCGTAGCTGACAAGCGGCGCTTGTGCTCGAGTTCGGCAAGCGGATTAGTCTGATCCATGAACTGCGAAAGCTGGGAGGACATGAAGAATTCCCGGACCACGCCGATGACCGGCCGGGCATTAACTAATTTAGAAGGGGTGAGCGAAGAGATATCAGAGGTGGACATCCGGTCCTTGATGATGCGTTCCATGCGGGCGAGACCGACGCGGAAACGGTTCTGGATCAAACCGCCAATCGCGCGGATGCGGCGATTACCTAAGTGGTCGATATCGTCTTCCGGTTCCTTAGTGATATTCAAGCGGATGACTTCCTTCACGATAAGGACCAGGTCTTCTTTGCGCAGGATGCGGTTCTCTTTCTTGTTGGCTGGCAAATCCAGATTAAAACGGCGGTTCAGCTTATAGCGGCCGACGCGACCGAAATCATAGCGGTCAAAGCGGAAAAACATGGAATAGATGAGCTGGCGGGCATTGTCGACCGAAGCCAGATCCCCCGGACGGATGCGGCGATAGACTTCTTGCAGTCCTTCGGCTTCGTTCTTAGCAGCGTCTTTCTCGATCGTCGCCTCGATAAAGCCTTTCTCTTCCTTATCATTCTTCACGACATCCACGTCTTGGAATAACTTGATAAGTTCTTCGTCTTGAGCGTAACCAAAAGCGCGCAGGAGCGAAGTGACCGCGACTTTACGCTTGCGGTCGATCCTGACCCAGATGACCTTATTAGCATCGGCCTCTATCTCCAACCATGCCCCGCGATTCGGGATGATCTTAGCGCCGTAGCATTTCTTACCTTTGACGAATTCGGCCGTGAACATGACACCGGCGGAACGGATGAGCTGGGAAACGACGACTCTTTCGATGCCATTGACGATGAAGGTCCCCTTCTCCGTCATGAGCGGAAAATCTCCCAAGAATACTTCCTGATTCAAGGAGCGGTTCGTCTTCTTATTCACCAGGCGCATCTTGACGCGCAGCGGAGCTTCATAGGTGATGTTCTTCTCTCGGCTCTCGACTTCGGAGAATTTAGGTTCATCAAGATAATAGTCCTCGAAATATAATTCCAGGTCGCGGCCGATGAAATCAGTAACCGGGTTTATTTCATCAAATAATTCTGCTAAGCCCTCTTTCAGGAACCAGCTATAAGAATCCTTCTGTATTTCTATCAGGTCCGGCATAGGCATGGCCCCGGAAATCTCAGAAAATGATTTGCGCTTAGACATAGGACGTAATATTTTTTAACAAAAAAATCCCAATCCCAAATTGGTTTGAGTTCTAAAATATTTAATTAATTCGATTTGTTATAAATCACTTTTTTAAAAGCAAAAAAGTGTTAATGTATTCTTATATTATTATAATAATCAGCCATTGTCAACCCCCATCTTATAGACGATGGCCCGGGTAACCTCTTCGGCTTCATTCCAAGGCATCTTCTTGCCTTGGGCCAGACAGATATAGCGCTCCGCTCCTTTGCCAGTAAAAAGTAGGATGTCGCTTTCTTTAGCTAATTCTAGCGCTTTTTTTATAGCTTCCCGACGGTCAGGAAGCTTGAACAGGTTCTTCCCTAAGATCTTACCGGCTTCTTCTGCACCAACCGCTACCTGTTCGATTATGGCCGCCGGGTCCTCATCATAGGGATCTTCGTTCGTGACGATGACATAATCCGCGTTCAAGCCGGCCAAGCGTCCGAGAAGCGGACGCCTAGCCCTATCGCGGCCGCCGCCGGCCGACCCCAAGACATGGATGATGTCTCCATGGGGCAAGAGGGCGACTGTTTCATAGAGCTTCTCGAGAGCTTTTGGTTCAAAGGAATAATCGACGATGGCAGTAAAATCTTGCCCAACATCGATCATCTCCATCTTTCCGGCCAGGCTTCGGACACTCTGCAGCCCGGCCTTAATTTTTTCTGGCAGCAGCTTCTGGCTTAACCCCACGCTATATGACGCCAAAGCGTTAACGGCATTGAACCCGCCTAAGAGCGCTAAGTCAATCCTCTGCCCGGCGACTGAGAAAGAAGTGCCGTCAGCCCGAGTTTCTATATCGCTGCCCAGAACGACGGAAAAATCCTTGACCAGCGCTTCGCCAGACAGGCGGTTTTGGAAAAATCCTGCCTTAGCCTCCGCATTGAAGGAATATGCCATCTTGGCTTCGCTCCAAAAGTTAAGGAAATAGCCGGTCTCGGCATCATCGCCATTGACGATGATCGTCTTCAAGACGCGATGCAGGTCAGTTTTCATCAGGGCGCTCGCCGGCTTTAAGACTTCATTGTCATGGTTGATATATTTGGTAGAGCAGCGTTTCAGGTGCGCGAACAATCGGCCCTTGGCTTCCCGGTACTTCTCAAAGCTGCCGTGCGCTTCAATATGCTCGGGATAAAGGCCGGTGAAAACCAAAACGTCATAATTGATGAAGCGGTGGCGGAACTGTCTGATGCCTTCGGAAGTCGTCTCGATGATGGCATAGCGGCAGCCATTCCTGACCATCTGCCGCAAGCTCCTCTGGATGAAGAAACGGCCGGGCATGGTCATCTTCCGGTCGTTGATCCATTCTTCTTGGCCGTTGGAAATGGCGGCCGTCGAAGTGAAGCCAGCCTTATGGCCCGCCTCTTCCAGCATCTTAGCGATGAGATAGACGGTCGAGGTCTTGCCGGCCGTCCCAGTCACGCCGATAACAACCAGCTGGCGGCTAGGAAAATGATAAAAAAAGGCTGCTAACCAGCCGAGACTGAAATGATAGGCTGGCTGCAAGGCCCTAAACAGGCGCCGCGGAATAAGTTTTCTTATCAAATTAATCATGCCCCTATTATAGCAAACTGCCGAAAAAAGAAAAAAGATCCCCAAAGCGTTCCGAAAACCTTTCCCCAGCCGCTTGACCGATCGTTTTCACTTATGGAGAATCTCCTCTTTTTCCGTCCCCCCGATAATGTCCGATCAAGACAGCGAATAGGCCCTTGTTCCAACCAGCGGTCTCTATCTCCAGCTTATTCTTGAACTTACTTTCGAAAACGATCCGTCCGGGAAAAAGTTCATATACTCGGAAATTAACTTCCATCTCGCCGCACAACTCTTCCGGGAAATCAATCGTCAGCTTATCCTCGAAAGGGCTGGGATAGACATGCGATTGGTGGCTGGCGGCGGGCGACTCGATCAAGATGGAATCAAGCGAGATGATCTGATTGATCGAGTCGACTGAAGCTTTCTCCTGAGTCTGGCCGAAGCTGAAACTGGAGCCAAAAAGGGCTAAACAAATGAGCATCACGGTTTTCATTGTCAATTACTTTTTTATTTATACTCCGTGAACTATGTTTAAAGTCTAGCCTTCCTGCCAGGCGATGTCAATCGACTTTCATGAAACAAAACCGCCCCTGATTCCGAAGGGGCGGCTGCAAAATACATATTATAAAAGCTCGTTGCCAAGCCTTTTTTTAATTATACGGAAAAACCCGGAATTTATTACACCAAAATCCTGCCTCTAGGCAATCATTTGGAAAAAAACATCTCGTCATCGTCTTCTAGGGGGTTGCGTTTCGCCGCCTTATCCGCGGGTGCCGCCTTTTTTTTCAGGGCTTCCGTTTTTCCCTCCCTAATCTCTTCCAGGATTTCGTCCCCATCATCGATCGCCTCTTCTTCTTCCTGGTCGCTTAGGGATAATACTTCGGCTATCTCGCTAGTTTCCTCTGGAATGTCAGCTTCTTCTTCATCCGGCGTATCTGATTCCGCAATCGAATCACCTTTGAAAACCAAGGTGCCATCATCCCCTTCCCCTTCTTCCTCTTTTTCCTCGTCGCCGAAGTAGCTGTCAGGCGCGGTCGTAGAATTCCGATCATGGAGCGGCATAGCACTGACGCCGCCCGATTCATATTGTTCGGGCGTAATCAGGACTTCGCGCGGCTTGGCGCCATTGGGCGGCCCGATGACGCCGTTCTCCTCCAGCATGTCCAGAATCTTAGCGGCGCGGCCGTAGCCGATCGACAAACGGCGTTGCAATAAGGAAGTAGAGGCGCGGCCCGCCTTGACGATTACTTCCTTAGCGGCTTCGAACAATTCGTCCTCGTCGCCATGGGTGCCGTCAAGCCCGACGCCGGCATTGCCGCCGACCTTCTGGCGGTCGGTAACGCCTTCAAGATATTCGGCCGGACCGCTCTTATCCTTTATATAATTGACGACATCGTTGATTTCGCTATCCGAGAGGTAGGCACCTTGGATACGTTTCGGCTTGGCGAATTCCGCGGCCATGAAAAGCATGTCGCCCTGGCCTAGGAGTTTTTCCGCGCCGGAAGAATCTAAAATCGTCTTGGAATCGACTAAGGAAGCGGTCGCGAAAGCGATGCGAGTCGGAACATTGGCCTTGATGAGGCCGGTGATGACATCGACTGACGGCCGTTGGGTCGCCAAGATGAGGTGGATGCCGATGGCGCGGGACATCTGCGCTAAGCGAATGATGGCCGCTTCCATCTCCTTACCGCTCGTCATCATGAAATCAGCCAGTTCGTCGACAATGAAAACGATATAGGGCAGCTTTTCTTTAGTGGCGGCGTTATATGATTGGATATTACGTTTTCCGGCCTTACTCAAGAGTTCATAGCGCCGTTCCATCTCGTTCAGGCACCATTTGAGGGCGTTGATCGTCTTATTGACATCGGTAATCACCGGCGTGAGCAGATGCGGAATACCGTTATAGGTCGGGAGTTCCACGCGCTTCGGGTCAACCATGATGAAACGCAAATCTTCCGGATTATTCTGATAGAGCAGGCTGACGATGATTGCATTCAGGCAGACTGATTTGCCGGAATTGGTCGCGCCGGCGACGAGGAGGTGCGGCATGCGAGTCAGGTCATAGAGCCAGGAAGTACCGGCGACGTCTTTGCCTAAGACGACATACAAATTATTCTTCCTCTTCTTGAAAGCTTCATCCTCCAGAATTTCGCGCAGGCCAACGATCGCTTTCGCCTTATTCGGCACTTCGACGCCGACTAAGGACTGACCGGGGATCGGCGCTTCAATCCGGATCGGATGGGCAGCTAGGGCGAGTGACAAATCATTATTCAGGGTAGTGATGCGCGATAGCTTGACACCTTCGGCCGGCCGGAAGGTGTATTGCGTGACAGTCGGACCGATTTTCGTTTCACCCATCTCGACCTCGATGCCAAATTTCTCGAGCGTCTTCTTGATCTTTAGGGCATTAGCCTCGGTATCGCCACCGATCGCTTTGCTAAACTTATTATTCAAAAGCTCGATCGGCAAATCTATCTTCACGAGCCGTTTCGGCCAGACGATCTTTTCCTGGACCTTCGGCTTGCCGGCCGCCTTCTTAGCCGCCGGTTCTTCTTCCTCTTCTTCAATCTCGACGATGGCCGCTTCGGGCTTGATTTCCTTCTTCTGCCAGGCATCAAGAATCTCTTCCCGAGCTGCCGACACAAATTCCTGGCCATCATTATTCTCTTCCGGACCGGAAGCGAAGAAACTCCTAAAAAATGTGGCAAAAGGCTTGAAAATTTTGGCTAACAAGCTCTCCCGGCCGATAATCCGCGCTAAGGAGGTATTGAATACCAAGACCAAAGAAATCAAAAATAGAGCAGCCAGGACCAAAACCCCTCCCCAAAAACCGAAGACATAATAGAAGAGGCGACTCAGGCCCCAACCGACGTAGCCTCCGCCCTTTCCGGCTAAGACCATCGTCTGCCAATTCAGGCGGTTGATGAAAAAATGGAAAAGGGTCTGATAGGAGATGAAAAGCAGGCTCAAGCCGAGATAATCCGTGAATTTGAGCGGCTTCTTGCTCTGCCTGATCAAGATGAGAGCCCAGTATAAGAAGATGAGCGGCACGAGCCACTTGCCGAAGCCGAAGATGAGGGTCAGCCATTTCGACAGAAACTCTCCAAAATGCCCGGACAGGTTGAAGAGCCCGAGCAGACTAATGAGGCCCAGGACGATTAGCAAGACGATTACGATGCTGCGCTTTGCCCGTTCGTCCAATTCGAAATCGAGCAAAGAGATATAATCCATCGGGTTTTGCGGTTTTTTCTTACGAGGCATATCTTTAAAGTCTCTTTCCTAGATAATATATTATATCATAACCACCGGCTCGGGCCCTAATTGATCTCAATGTCGATAAATACGGCTTCCGGGACTTTGGCTCGGATCTTCTTCTCGATATCGTCGATCTTCCGGCCGACCAGGCGCGGCACCCGATCCAGATAATCGACTGAAAATTTCATAAAATTCTCATAGCTTTCCTTGACGTCTTCGTATTCGTTCTCCAGGAAATGATGCTGGTTGAGCTCCTTCATTAGGGCGGAAGCGTTGAATTCCACGTCGCATTTGATCAGATACTTATCGACGTCCAGGATGGCTGACTTGAAATCCAGGACTTTCTCAATCGTCGGGTCGCTGTTGAATATCTTCAAGACGGTCTCTTCGACATCGACCGGAATCGCCTTGGTAATGAGGTAATTCCGATTCTTGGCGATGAGGACGATCGCCATCGCCCCGAGCAGGAGCCCAATCAGGACCGAGCCGCCGGCATCCCAATAATAGCGACCGGTAGAATAAGTCAGGGCGATACTCGCGAAAGCGATGATGATGCCGAGGACTGCTAGGCTATCTTCATATAAGACGGCGAGCGTCGCCGGATCGGCATCGGCCAAGGCGGCCTTCAACCTGGCTTTCGGCCTATGGAGCAGATGACCGCGCAGTTCCCTGACTGCCAATAGGAGGGTGGTTGATTCGATAAGGAAAGAAACGGCTAGAATAACGAGGGCCCAGGGGTTGAAGTGGATAGTAGTCTGATGCCAGAAAGATATGAGGCCGTGATAGACGGTCACGCCGCAACCGATAAAGAAGATGCCGCAAGCGGAGATGAGGGCCCAGATGAAGCGTTCCTTGCCATAACCGTAATTGAATTCCTTATCCGGCTTCTTGGTCGACTGGCGGACGCCGACAACGAGCAGAAATTGGTTGGCCGTATCCGCTAGGCTATGGATCGCCTCGGAAAAAAGCGAACCAGAACCGGTGAAGGCGAAACCGGCGAATTTGGCGACGCAGACCACGGCATTGCCGCAGAAAGCGGCTAAAACCGGCAAGGAGCCGGCGGGATGAGAATGACAAAATCCATTCTTCTGATTAACCATATTAGAGATGATTTAAAAATTCTTTTTGCTTCTTATAGATATTCTTTTTAATAATCGAAAATTTATTTTCATATTCACCCTGTTTCCGAAAAACCGTTTCAACCCTCTCCAAGAGACCGCCTCCCTTTAACTCCTTCATATCAACGACTAATTCCGGCAAGTCAATGAATTCCGCAAAGCTATGGTTCCGGAGATCATAGGCAGCGCTCACTTCCGGCGTACCGGCACCGAAAGCCAGGACGCCAGCATGGAGCATCATGCCGACGACTAGATCCAGTTGGCCATAGACATATTTCTGCGCAGCCGGCTCGAGATTAATGACTCGCAAATCCTGGATATTCAATTCCGGATAGATATTCTTTTCCCCGGGGTGATGCTGGAGATAATAGAACCGGACATCCTTACCGCCCTGGCCGCCATAGGCTCTTAGAAAATAATCAGCTACGGAACGATAGGCGCTAAGGATGTCTTCGCGCCACTTTCCGAAACCCAGCCAGCCGGAATAATTCAGGTTGAATCCGATTCTAATAACGCCAGCCTCGCGACCCAAGCTCATCTTCTGACTGATAGCTGCTGGCGGGCGCTTCTCTTCTAACAAAGCCGCCGGGTCACCGATGACCTTTATCTTCCGACTCGCCGCGCCGTTTCCTATCAGCCAGGCCTTAGTTTTATAGTCGCGGACGCCGACCGCCTTCGCCTTCTCCACCAGGGCGACAGCGCTCTGGGCGGCTTCCGGGCCTATCTCCGGCGCATCGATCTCCCGGATATAACCGACACCGAATAAGACAATCGGCTTTTTGATGGCAGTGATGAATTCTTGGTCGTAGGGGAGGAAATAGGAATAGAAAATCCCGCCGCCACCGATGACTACCAAGTCGCATCGGTTTATTTTCTCAAGGGCGGCTCGTTCCCCGGCTTTAAGGAGAGAAACCGGGAAATCTTCGATCCGGCAGCCAGGGAATCTTTTCCTGAGCTGCTCCTGGACGGCCAAAACGATGGCGACATCGCCTTTATTCTTCTTGTCCCAAACGTGGAGATGCGCGATTCTCATGTTCGAGCTGTTCTTTATATTTATAACCCTAAATTTTTTTCCGCCTGACTTAAGAGCATCTCGGCGCGCCTTTCATCGTGGTCGAATTTCAAGAACCAGTAGACTGCCGTCCGGATCATGGTCCAGTTATAATACAGACCGATCCGCTCCTGAAAGGCTGGCGTTAGCTTGATCCCGGCGGCTAGGAGATACTCTTCCAGGAAGAGCTCTTTGGCTCGAGCAGCATATGATATATCGCCGAGCTTATTAACCACCTTATACTCCAATTGCTGCATAAAGGTCCCGAGATCGCGAGCCGGGTCGCCCAAACAGAAATCCGTGAAATCGACTAGCCCAATCCGGCTAGTAGCGGTCTTAATGATATTTTCCGGATGGGCGTCGCCGTGGATTAGACTCAGGCGCAGCCCGGCCCGGAAAAATTCTTCTTCCTGGGCGATGAGACGGCTATAGACTTTCTCTAAGCGAGTCTGATACTTCTGGCCATAGCGATTCGCTATCTCTTGCAGGATATGGGGTACGCCAGGGACAACCGTTTCGATCCGACCGTTTGAGGGATTAAAATTCGCTTCGGCGCTAACCGGCAAGGCATGGAGCCGGGCAAACAAGCGGGCGGCAGATATGACGATCTTCTCAACTTCGACCAAATCCTTCTTCTTTATATAATATAAGAGATTCTCGCCGCTTATGGCACGATAGAAGGTGCAATTGAAATGAGAATCGTATAGCAAGGGGCGCGGCAAGTCGACCCCGGAAACAGCCAGGCCGTGGGACCAGAGATATTTGAGAGCCCGGAAGACGTTTTCCCGCGACTCGTTGCTATGGCCGACCGCGACGATAGAGATTCGCTTCTCTTCCCCTCTGGCATTTACGAAATAGGCGTTATAGCCGATGACGACATGATAGGTTGTCTCCCAAACGAACTCTTTATACGGCTTGATAAAGACGCGACTGATGCCAGAAAACGACGGGTATTGCGGCAGGATCTCCCGCCGCAGAAATTCCAAGACGAATTGTTCGTCGAACAAAGGCAGTATCTTATTCATATTGTTTCTTCCAATGCTTCTTCCAATGCTCTTCCCAAACTAGCTTCTTTATCTTCAGATAATACCCTTCGGCCTCCAGTTTTGCTTTCTTGGTCTTGGGATCATGGAAGGAACGGACGCTACGGATCAGGTCTTCCAAACCTCTTTCGATGTCGTCCGGGCTCCAGGCATACGGTCCGAAAACCGGCTTAAAGTCATGAGCGCTCGCCCACCAGAAAGTACAACTGGCCAAACCCCGGCCTAAATGCCAGCGATGCCAGCGGTAGTTCTTGTCGCGGGAGTACTTTCGTCCGAGCTCTAGCGATAGGGCGGCTAATTTCCAGAGCAAAACCTGGATCTTGTTGCTCCGGTCAAACCAGAGGGCATAGGGCCGGCCATTTTTCACTTCCGCCGGGCTTGATTCCCAGGAAGAAGGCGCTAGTTTAATTTTAAGAACCGGCCGTTTCATTTCTTTCTTCAGGAACATCGATAAGGTCGCGGTCTTGAGTTCAGTTATTTTTACTAGCTTCTCGATCTCAGCTGTCGGATCCTCATGGCGCAAACCATATAATTCGGCATCGGTTGCCGTGATGAAAAGCGGCTCACCGTTTACCTTGCTGCCGAGCGGCTTGACTTTGATCTTGGTCGCGGCTAGACCCTTGAAGAGCGGGCCGAGCCTATCGGGCGGATAGGCGCTGGACAGCTGCCGGTCGCGGAAGATGAGCTTCAGACCGCTCGCCTCGTCGCTATAGAGCTGACGGAAATCCGGCCGCCGTCCCGGGCCGACGTAGGCGACTTCGTCGACTATCAGCCATTCGTAGCCTAAGCGCTTTATGATCTTAGCGACCGCCGGGCTATAGGCCATCTCCGGAGAAAAAAAGCCTTTCGGCCGGAACTTCGGGCCGAAATGCCGACGCAAGGCTTTCTCATTCAATCTTATCTGCCTGATAATCTCGTTTTCGGGCAAAAGCGGCAGGAAGCCGTGATAATAGGCGGAGCCGACGAGTTCAACCCGGCCTTTATGGACCAAGAACTTGAGACGGTCCAGGAAGGCCTTCTCCTTCTCGTCGGCCAGCCGATCCAATAGGCAGCCACTTACATTGAAAGTCATCCGGAGCTCCGGATGTTCTTCTAAAAGGCGCAGGAGACGGAAATAGCTCTTATCAAGTGCCTTGCGGATGTTGTAGGTCTCGGCATTAGCCGGCTGATAGAAATGTAAAAAATTAAGCCACAACATATTGAATCATCTCTTAACGACTTTCTTATATAATTCCCAATATTTCTTAGCGGGTATCTCCCAGCTGGTCGATTGCTTCATTGCTCGCTTGACCAGACCGGCCCAGACCTTCTGATGCCGATAATTCTCGATTGCCCGGACGATTGTCGCATAGAGCATGGCTTCGTCCTCAGTCTTGAAAGTGAAGCCGGTGCCTCGCCCGGTCGCTGGGTCGAAATCCTCGACCGTGTCATAGAGCCCGCCAACTTCGCGGACAATCGGAATCGAACCATATCTCATGGCAATCATCTGGTTGAGGCCACAAGGTTCATGGACCGAGGGCAAGAGGAAAAAATCGCTCGCCGCATAAAGCAGGCTTTCTAACTTTTGATCGAAGGGCAGCCAGACGACCTGGTGCGGAAATTTCTTCTGCCATTTCTTGATCGAAGCGATATATTCTTGGCTGCCATCACCCATGAATACCAACTGCAGCCCCAGCTCCAATAAGTGATTGATGACCTTCAGGATGAGCGTGAAGCCTTTCTGGAAAGTGACCCGGGAAGTGGTGCAAAGGAGGGGGTGGCGACAATCGATAGCCAGGCCGATCTTTTTCTGCAGATATTCCTTGTTAGCCGCCTTGGCCGGCAACTTGTCGAAAGAATAACGCCGGAAAAGATTCCTATCCTTCTCCGGATTATACAGGTTATGATCGATGCCGTTGATGATGCCGAAAAGGCGATGGGCGCGATTCTTCAAGATGCGATGCAGGTCCTGACCGAAAGACTTTGTCATAATCTCTTCCCGATACTGTTCACTCACCGTGTTGATGATGTCGGCTGACAAGATGGCCCGTTTGGCGAAGTTTATGTCCTCGAGGCGGGGGTCAGCGAGATGCGGAATCTTGCTGCGACCATAATCCTTACGTTCTAAGGGGATTTCCCACCAATTATGCCCTAGCTGGAAGACGAGGTTATGGATCGTATATACCGTCCGGGCTTTCTTCAGAGTCTTCGAGTAACGGAAATCGGTCTTGAGGTAATATGGGATGAGGCCGGTCTGCCAGTCATGGCAATGAATGATATCGGCTTGGAACTTTAGAAGGGATAGCAGCTTCAAGGCGGCGACATTGAAGACCAAAAATCGGGCGTTTTCCCGGGACGAACCGTAGATATGCTTATGCTTGGAAAAAAATTTCTTGTATTCAACGAAATAGACCGGCAAGCCTTTCATCAGGTATCCCCGCCAATAGCTAACCTTGATTTTCTCTCGGGAATTGAGACGCAGACTGACGTTCTCGAAGACTGGTTTAAACTTCTCGGCCTGCTTATCTATCAAGCGACCGTAGAGCGGCGTGATAATTATGACCTCGTGCCCCAGCCTCTTCAGGGCTTTCGGCAGACTGCGAGTGACATCGCCTAAACCGCCGGTTTTGGAGAACGGCGCCACTTCCGAAGCGATATGGACAATCTTTAATCTTTGACGCATAAACGGGAGTTGAGGCCGCAGATAGCAACGGCTAAGGCGTCGGCAGCGTCATCCGGTCGCGGCAATTCTTTGAGATTGAGGATGAGTTTCACCATCTTTTGGACTTGGAGCTTTGAAGCCTGGCCGTAGGCGGAAACCGCTTGCTTGACCTGGCTGGGGGTATAGTCGAAAACCGGCAGCTTATTCTGGCTCAGGGTCAGGAGCGCGACGCCGCGGGCCTGGCCGACGATGAGCGCCGTCCGGACATTCTTATTGAAAAACAATTGTTCGATGGCGGCTGAATCCGGCCGATATTTCTTGATTATCCTATCCAGCTCCTGATGCAAGACCTGCAAACGCTCCACTAGGCAATGCCTGGCATCGGTCTTAATAGAACCATAAACCAGGCAAGACAAACGTCCGCCCTCGTTCTTGATGACGCCATAGCCGGTATCGGCGATTCCGGGATCGATGCCCAAGATTATCTTCGCCATAATAGGAGGCATCAGGCTAAATTAGTATAGTAATCGCTAACGTCTTCATTGCCATCCAGCTCTTCGAAAAACTTATCCATTTTCTCCTGGTCTTCGGCGGGCAAGCTGGCTTTCTCCTTAGCGACCCACTCGATTTCCGCGCTCTCGGCCTTTAGGCCCTTGCCAATCAAGAAATCACGGATCTTCTGCAGGTCTTTGACGTCGGAATAGATCGTAATCCCCTCCTCTTCCTTTTGAAAATCGATAATCCCCTGGTCGATAAGTTCTAATTCCAACTCTTCATTGCTCAGATGTTTCTCCTTGATTTGTTCGCTGGCTATCCGGATCACTCCCCGCTGGGAAAAATTCCATAAGACCGCGCCGAAAGAGCCGCCGTTCTTAGTGAACAGATGGCGGACAGTCGAACCGCTGCGATTCTTGTTGTCGGTCAAGCATTTCACCACGACTTGAATACCGGACGGGATAACGCCTTCGTAATATATCTCTTCGACCTGCTCGCCGCCTAGTTCGCCCGTCCCTTTCTTTATCGCCCGTTCGATGTTGTCTTTCGGCATACTGGCATCGCGCGCCCGGTCGATCGCCGCCCGCAAGGAAGGGTTAGCATTCGGATCGCCGCCTTTCCTGGCCGCGATAGTGATGATATTGCCTAGTTTAGTGAAAATCGCGCCGCGCTTGGCGTCAATCAATTCTTTCTGGCGATGCGTAGTCGCCCATTTAGAGTGTCCTGACATAGAAATCTGTTTTATTTCTTGATTATCACCTTAATCCTACCCCAAATTGAAATAAAAATCAAGATGAATTATAATGAAAATGCTAGTAAAATAACCGAAAAATATGAATTATAATAATTTGCCTAACCTAAACGAAACCGTCCTCGCGGCTCTAGACCTTTTCTGCCAGAAACGGCCGCCGCGCCTGACGCTGAAGAACGCCGATGCCTACCTGGCGGCCGGAAGCGCCGGAGCAGCGAGAGCTAGCCGGCTCATATTCGCTGGCAAAAACTGCTTTTTCGGGGATGAGAGCGACTTCCGCTCAGTCCTTAGGACTTACCGGCCGTTCATCAAACGCCGGGTAATAAAGGAGGCTTTCGTCGTCTCTTCTTCTGGCGAGAAAGATTCCTTGTGGCAGATAAAATCCGCCCAAAAATCCGGGCTGAAGACTACCCTGCTAACTTGCAATGCTGATTCGCGCGGCGCCAGACTAGCAGACCGGAGCCTGATCTTCGACAAAGTACCAGAACCATATTCCTATAATTCCTCCACCTATCTCGGGATGATACTCGGCGTTACCAAGGAAGACCCTGGAATGATAAGAAAGTTCATCGCCTCGCTGGTCCTGCCGAAAAAATTCAAAAAGTATTCTTTCTTCACCTTCATCCTCCCGGACGGGTTCCAACCGATCGCCGAGATGATAAATACTAAAGATGATGAGCTATTCGGCCCATATTCTTCTTTACGCGCCTACACCTTCGGCGAGGCGCGCCATGCCAAATTTATCTGCCGATCGGAAAAAGAGCTGGTAATCAGCCTCGGCCCTAATCCCTATTTTGGCCTAAAAGGAAACCGCTGGGAGATAAAATTGCCTCTTCAAGCCAAAGCTGGCTTCGTCCTGGCACTCAGCTATTACCTAGTCGGGTTGATCCAGGGATCCAAGCCACCATATTTCAAGAAGGATATTGCTCGGTACTGCCAGGATGGTCCGAAAGCTTATGGCGGCAAGCGGCCGTTCGAGGTCGTTGTTCCCGGGAACTAAATTATTTTTGCTGGATGATAATATAAAAGTCCGGTTTTACCGGACTTTTCTTATATCCAATTCTCTCCTTGGCTACTTTTTAATCTTAATCTGATTATTGACCTTTTTGACGGCTGCCAGCAATTCCTTCTTCGACGCCAAGTAATAGCGCCTCTGCGGCTTGAGGTTTCGGTCCAGCTCATACACCAGCGGCAGGCCGGTCGGGATATTTATGGTCATCATCTTATCGGCCGGGATTTGGCCAAGGAACCTCACTAAAGCCCGGAGGCTATTGCCAGAGGCGGAAATCAGGATCTTTTTCCCAGACTTAAGGGCGGGGACGACATTCTCCCGCCAGAAAGGGACGATTCGCTTCTCTACGTCGTGAAGACTTTCTCCTCGCGGCACTCTTATCCCGCGATATTTCTCTTGGCCACGCTGATCATAACGGTCTCCTTTCCTGATAAGCGGCGGACGGGTATCATAGGAACGGCGCCAGAGGAAAACCTGCTCTTCGCCATGCTCCAAAACCATCGCTTTCTTGTTCATCCCCTGCAAGGCGCCATAATGCCTTTCGTTGAGACGCCAATCGCGCCGAACTTTCGGATGGCCGCCGACCTCTTGGAGGACTAGATGCGTAGTCTCGGCGCAGCGCTTTAAATAGCTTTCCCAGACCAAATCGAATCTGAATCCGGCTTGGCGCAAACGCCGGCCGGCCTCACGCGCTTCGCGCTCACCGTGGCGGGTCAACGGGATATCGGTCCAACCGGCGAAAAGGCCTTTCTTGTTCCAGGCGCTTTCGCCATGCCGGAGTAAAACGATTTTAGGCATAAAATTCTTTTGCTTTCCCATTATACCACAAATTGACGGTAAAAGTTTAAAGATGATAGTATATAATATAGTAAAATACTACCCCTAACCATATCAGCAAACCAAGCAACAATTCGTTCAAAAGGATCGGGGTCGAAGCAGGCCTGATAATGATCAGTTTCTTGAAGCTTTCAGGCAACCTGGTCGCTAAGCTGATCTTGGTCCTGATCAGCTTTTTCGGGTGGTTCCTACATTGGCCCTTCTATAAAATATTAACTCGGATATACTACCAATTATTCCGCTTCCGAAAGACTGATTTAGGCCAGAAGACGGCGCGCGGGATACTGCAAGAAAAACTGGTCTATTTCTTCATCCTGCTAGCCGCCCTGTTATTGATAGCTGAGAACGTCTTTGCTAACCAGATTAACGGCAACCTGGAAATGCAGGCCCCGAAAACCGTCATGGCCAATCTAATAAAGACGGAATTCGCCAACCTACCGGATGAAAAATTAATCGAAGAGACTGCTACTCCGGACAGCCTTATTACTGTCGGCAAAGAAAAATATTCCAACGATATCTGCTTCTTACAGAAAGAATCCGGCTTGCCGGCCGAAAGTGAACCGGAGCAATTCGATTATCTTGATTTTAGCAGTGAAGGCGACCTGGTCTTTAAGCCTTCCCTGGCAATCCTCGGCTCTGATTCAGGAAGTCAGCCCGTCGCTCAGCGCCAAGAAATCGTCTATTATACCATTCAGGCTGGCGACACCGTATCTTCCGTCGCTCAGCGCTTCAACGTCAGCGTTAATACGATCCTCTGGGCCAATAATATGACGGCGAGAAGTATCTTGCGCATCGGCGACCGCCTGACGATATTGCCCTATAGCGGCGTCCTCTATACGGTCAAGAAGGGCGATACCCTAGCGAAGATTGCTAAGAAGTATGGCATTGAAGTTGATAAGATATTGAGCTGTAATAATCTAGGGAATACTCTCATCGCCGGTCAGAAGATTGTCTTGCCGGGCGCTAAGAAGATATCGGATAGCGTAGTGACAGCGGCAACAACCCGCAACTATACCGGCATTTCAGCTATCAGCGGCCTGATCAAGTCACCGACCAAGCAGACTGGCGGCGGAAAGATGGCTTGGCCGACAGTCGGCTATCGTATCACCCAGTATTATTCCTGGCGTCATACTGGCCTTGATATTGGCAACAAAACTGGCACGCCAGTCTACGCCGCTGATGACGGCGTCGTCGAATTCGCCGGCTGGGCGACCGGCTACGGCTACAGCATCGTCATCAACCATGGCGGTGGAGTCAAAACCCGTTACGGGCACGCCTCAAAGCTGTTCGTCAAAGTTGGAGAAGAAGTAGAAAGAGGCGAGAATATTATGGCCATGGGTTCAACCGGCTGGTCAACCGGCCCGCACCTGCATTTCGAGGTGATAATCAGCGGCAAGAGATATAATCCTCTTAATTACATAAAATAATATGGGACATGTTATCTTAGGCCTGGCCATAATGGCACCGGGTATCTTCCTAGTCATTAAGACTGAATGGTTCATCAACAATTTCGGCCGACTGGCCTGGTTTGAAGAAAAGTTAGGCTCCGAGGGCGGATCGCGCTTGGGCTATAAGCTGATCGGCATTATCGTCCTTATAGTCGGCATTATCATCCTCACTGGCAGCGGTCCTGATTTTGCCAGCTGGCTAGTCAGTCCGCTCGTAAGATACAGCGGCTCTTCCCAATAACGTAATTTTCCGATATAATCGATGGTCGTCGGGAAAGGCGACTATTCGGGCCCTTAGCTCAGCTGGCTAGAGCACCTGCTTTGCAAGCAGGGGGTCGGGAGTTCGAATCTCCCAGGGTCCACATTACGAGATTTGGCATTAGCCAAGTCTCTTTTTGTTTCTAAGATTGGCGATAATTTCGGAGTTCGAAATGTGTAAAAATTAAAAGAGGGCTTTTCCTTAAAAATCGAACTCTGGATTTTGAGTTTAGTGGCATAATTGGCCTTTTCGTAAAAATCCGGCAAACAACACATAAAATCAAAAACCTTATCTAAATTCTTTTTAATATCAAAGCCATCGTCTTTAGAGTAGAGCAGTCTTTCCTGCTTTTCAGAAATCATAATTTTCACTTTATCCATTTCTTCTCTAAAATCCTCATCATCTAACAATTCCTTCTTCTTTAATTCAATCAATTTATCCTTTTCGGCTTTTAAGTTTTCCAATTGCAGTTTAAGCGAATTAGAATCACTGTTTATTTCGTTCTTCCTTTCTCCATAAACTTCAATAACCGCTTTTTTAACCGCTTTAGCCATATCGGGCTGATAGCTGATCTTTCGTAGGCCCAATAAAAAATTATTTTCTACTTCTTTTTTCGTGATTGATTTTAACTCGCCACATTTTTTGTTATAGCATTTATAATAGGGATATTTAACTCCCATTTTGCCGGTTGAGAAATGGGCAGTTAGCGGACTGCCACAATGCGGGCAGATTACAAAATGTCTTAAGGGGAAACTTTCATTAACTCGGCCTAAAGAAATACAATCGCCTTTATCGGCGTTCCGAAATAATTTTTGGCATTTCCAAAATATCCGCTCATCAATAAATTTCTCATGACTGCCGGCATATTCTTGCCCCTTAACCGTCATAATCCCGATATAGAATTTCTCTCGGAGCATTTCATGGAGCGTTTGCAAAGTCAATTCCCGGCCTTTATGCGTTCTAAAACCTTTATCATTTAATGCCTTTCTAATTTGTTCAATTTGATATAAGCCGGTCGCAAATCGTTCAAAGGCTAATTTAACTAAAGGCATTCTTACTTTATCAATAAGTATAACGGCCTTATTCTGGCCGTCCCTGGCGTTTAAATAGCCAAAAGGAGCCTTAAAACACCAAACGCCTTGTTTTATTCGCTCGTGCATACAGGAGGCAATTCTCTCGCTCCGGACATCGTTATCAAACTGGGCGACCGAGGCGACAATCGTTCCGACCAAGCGACCGCTCGGC
>CAYOKE010000010.1:23618-23977 GCA_964404515.1 uncultured Gammaproteobacteria bacterium
CAACCGTTTCCGTCGTCGATATAAACTTGATTTTAAGTTTATAGAGCGACGCCAGGAGGCCGGTATAGTCGTTGACATTCCGAGACAAGCGGTCGATTTTATAAACGATCACACAGTCAATCGCCTTGGCGTTTTTGGCACAATATTTTAATAATTCTTTTAAGCCCGGGCGATCAATGGTTTTAGCCGACACGCCATCATCGTGAAACAACTCAATAATTTCAATCTCATGCTTAAGAGCATACTCCAAACAAGCGTTTTTTTGTTGTTCTAAACTAACACCGGATTGAGCCTGATCTTCAGTCGAAACCCGGTAATAAATAATTCCTTTTTTAGTCATAAATTTTTTAATTAAAAAG
>CAYOKE010000011.1:0-23951 GCA_964404515.1 uncultured Gammaproteobacteria bacterium
TTGCAGGAGGGCCGAGTCGACATTGCTGGCGCTGATGTCGCCTGACGTCGTAACCCCGGAAAGATCATCAGCGGTTGTTGAGAAAACGGTCGTCGTTTCCGAGCCCTGGCAATTCTTGCCGACCGGGCAAGTCGGATCGGTTCCATTGCTTATCTCCGCGCTATCGGTCAGGCCGTCACTATCGGTATCTTCCAGATAGGGTGACGTCTGATAGGTATTGGTCTCATCATAATCCGACAAGCCGTCACCGTCCGTATCGGTCTGGCGCGAATCGACCTCAGCCCCAAGCTGGCTGGCAATCGTCTCGTCCTCAACTTTGAAAGGGCGAGCGAGCTGCTGCTTGATCTGTATGATCCAAAAAACAAAAACCAAGATAGCCGCGGCTGCTAAGACGACGACGGCTATCTTCTTTGTACGAGGCAGGCCAGCAGAAAGTTGCTTAGCCTGGCGCTTTTCCAAGGGGTTTGCGGGCATAATAACCGGAAGCTGGATGATTAATTTAGTAAATTTATTATACCACGAATTCCGCTAAAGCCGCAAATAATTTGCGCCACTCCGGCAAGCTTAATCCCTCGGCTCGGATCTTAGGGCCGAGTCCGTTCTCGATGAGGATATTTTCCAGCCTAGCCGGAGATATTTTCAGCCCGGCCGCTAGATTATTTTTGAGCATTTTCCGTTTCGCGCTGAAACCGAATCTCACTAAGCGGAAGAAGCGCTTTTCTGCCGAAAAATCCTGGCTGTTATCGACGACTAGCCTGATAACGGCGCTATCTACTTCCGGCGCCGGCCAGAAATTACCGGCTTTGACTTCGCGTTCAATCTTCGCCGCGGCGTAATACTGGACTGAAACCGCCAATAGGCTCATATCTGGCGGAGTGGCGACAATCCTCTGGGCGACTTCTTTCTGGAGCATCAGGACCAGGCTTTCCGGCTTGTTGGCGGCTTCCAAGAACTGCCGCAAGAAAATAGAAGTGATGTTATACGGAAGATTAGCGACTACCTTATATGGTCCGTTAAGATACGGTCGCAGGTCAGCGCGCAAGATGTCGTCGTTTACGACAATGACGTTCTTGATCCCCTCGGCGGCGATACCAGTTTTAAGGTAACTAGCCAAGCGATCGTCCAGTTCGACCGCTACTACCTGCTTAGCTTTAGCAGCCAGCTTAGCGGTCAAAAATCCAAGGCCTGGCCCGACCTCGAGGACCGTATCTTCCGGACCGATCTCGGCCGCCGCGACAATGTCGTTATAGACCTTTTCGTTAACTAAAAAATTCTGTCCCTTAGATCGGCTGGGCCTGATCTCGAATATCTGGCAAATTTCTTTAATTTTAGCTAATATATTATCCATATAAAATCCTCTGATTTGCCTATTGGATTGAGCTGCCGACAAAACTAGGACAAAAAACATCCGCCTCTCTGGCGGATAGTTTTTTTACTTAATGACAATATTGAGGAGCTTGCCGGGCACGAAAATCTGCTTGACGATTTCCTTGCCGGCTAGCCATTTCTTGACCGCTTCGTTTTCTTGCGCCAATCCGGACGCCGTAGCCTCAGAAATATCAGGCGGAACGATGAGAGTGGCCCGTAGCTTGCCATTAACCTGGACGACCAGATTCACTGCTTCGGCCTTGATCAGTTTATTATCATATTGCGGCCAAGATGACTTGAAGATGCTTTCCTTGTTCCCCAGCTTCTCCCATAATTCCTCAGTTAGATGCGGGGCAAAAGGGGAAATAATCTTGAGCAGGGTCTGCTGCTCTTCCTGTCCCAGGGGCCAAGCAGCCGTTCGATTGATGGCTTCGGCAATCTCGTTCACCAAGATCATCAGGGCGGAAACGGCAGTATTGAGATGAAAGCTCTCAATATCTTCGCCGACCTTCTTAACCGTCTTATGTAATAAGGAGCGAATGGATCTATCCTCTCTTATTTCATCCTGTCCGCCGCTAAAAGCGTTCGCCACCTTTTCCAAAAACTTCCTGGCGCCGATAAGCCCGTTCGTATTCCAGCTCGTCGCCTGTTCGAAGGGTCCCATGAACATCTCGTAGACGCGCAGTGCATCCGCGCCGTGTCTTTCCACCATTTCATCAGGATTGATAACGTTCCCCCAGCGCTTAGACATCTTGCGGCCATCCTCGCCCATAATCAGACCGACGTTCTTCAGCTTAATAAACGGCTCATCGCTGCTAACGACGCCGATATCGTATAGGAACTTATGCCAGAAACGGGCATAGATCAGATGACGCGTCGCGTGTTCGGCGCCGCCGACATAAAAATCGACCGGCGACCAATATTTCTCCTTCCCCTTATCAACCAGGACCTTAGCGTTCTCTGGGTCGATATAGCGGAGATAATACCAGCAGGAACCGGCCCATTGCGGCATAGTGTTGGTTTCGCGCTTAGCCGGCCCGCCGCATTTCGGGCATTTGACGTTCACCCAGTCGCTGATCGCCGCTAGGGGTGATTCCCCTGTCCCGGTCGGTTCATAGCTTTCCACCTCAGGCAGACGGACAGGCAAATCGCTTTCCGGAACGCCGACTACGCCGCATTTCTCACAATGGATGAGTGGAATCGGTTCGCCCCAATAGCGTTGGCGGGAAAAAACCCAATCCTTCAACTTATACGAAACCGCTCTCTTCCCCCAAGATTTCTCTTCCAAATAATCCATTATCTTCTTGGTCGCTTCGTGGATACCGAGGCCATCCAGGAATCCGCTATTTACCATCACGCCTTCGGCTTCCTGGACTTGCTCCGGCTGAGCGATGGGGGAAGTGTCGCCATCTGGGCCGATGACGACCCTGATGATTTCTAAACCCATCGCCTGGGCGAATTCAAAATCTCTCAAGTCATGCCCGGGAACACCGACGACGATGCCAGTGCCGACCGAGGCGAGCACGAAATCGCCGACATAGATCGGCATCTGCCGGCCGTTTAAGTTATTACGGGCATATAGCCCGGTGAAAGCGCCGGTCTTTTTTCGGCCGTCACTGATCCGTTCCAGTTCGGTCTTGCGCTTAGCCGCTTCGACATACCTGCCGACTTCTTCCTGGTTCGGAAAATCACTCAGCCTTTCGGTTACGAACCGGCTATCCGGCGCGGCGACGATGAAAGTGGCGCCGAAATTAGTATCCGGCCGGGTAGTAAAAACTGTCAGCTTATAGCCCTGGCCGACGACTTCATAGTCAATATTGATCCCTTCCTTGCGTCCGATCCAATTCCGCTGCATCTCCTTGATCGGCTCTTCCCAGCCGTCAAGCTGATTAAGGCCGCTGAGCAAGCGGTCGGCATAATCCGTGATCTTCAAGACCCATTGGCGCAAGGGCTTCTGCTCTACTTCGCTGCCGCAACGTTCGCACTTCCCGTTTTCGAGATCCTCGTTCGCTAACCCGGTCTGGCAAGACGGACACCAGTTGATCGGTTCTTCAGATTCATACGCTAAACCCTTCTCCCACATCTTCAGGAAGGTCCATTGCGTCCACTTATAGTAGTTCGGGTCGGTAGTATTCACTTCCCTATCCCAATCATAGGTGAAACCTAAAATCTCCAATTGCCTTTTATAGGTCGCGACGTTCTCTTCGGTCGCCAGGCGCGGGTGGATCTTATTGGCCAAGGCGTAATTCTCAGCCGGCAAGCCAAAAGCATCGAAACCCATGGGATGGAGGACGTTATAGCCTTGCATCAGCCGGAGACGGGCCAGGACATCGGTCGCGATATAACCTTTGGGGTGGCCGACGTGGAGGCCGGCGCCTGAAGGATACGGGAACATGTCCAGAACGTAGTATTTCGGCTTCTTCGCGTCCTCGCTGGTCTGGTACAAGCGGCTTTCGCTCCAGCGTCTCTGCCATTTTTTTTCTATCGCTTGGTGGTCGTACATAATTATATTTCTAAGCCTACCGGCGCATGGTCCGAACCCATGACTTTATCCAGGATATAGGCTCTTTTCAAACGTTTCTTCAGTTTAGCGGACACGCAGAAATAGTCAATCCGCCAGCCGATATTTCGGGCTCTTGCTCCAGCGCGGAAGCTCCACCAGGAATACTGGACCTTCGGGCCGTTCAATTCCCGAAAAGTATCGATGAAACCGGCCCGCAGGAACTTCGTCAGCCATCGCCGTTCTTCTTTGGTATAACCGGGATTACCCTCGTTATCTTTCGGCCGGGCTAGGTCGACTGGCTCATGGGCGACATTATAATCGCCAGCGATGATGACCGGCTTCTTCTTCTCCAGCTTCTTCACGTATCTGAGCAAGGCCTCATCAAATTCCATCTTATATCCTAATCTCGTCAACTCATGATTGGAATTCGGGAAATAAACGTTCAGGAGATAGTATTTTTTTAGTTCGATGGTCTGCACTCGGCCTTCCCGGTCGAATTTCTCAATCCCGAAGCCAGCCGTCACGCCTAGAAGGTCTCGAAATCCTTCCCTGACCAAGGTCGCCGTGCCGCTATAGCCCGGCCTTTCGGCCGGATTCCAATATTCCGCATAACCGGCAAAGTCGAATTCCGTTTTCTCGCGGGCAGCCAAGGAAATCTTGATCTCTTGCAAGCACAAAATATCAGGCCTAGTGGTCCGCAAGAATTGCCCGAAACCCTTCCTGACAGCTGCCCTTATCCCGTTGACATTCCAGGAGATTAATTCCATAAATTATGTTATAATGAAAGTATACTTTAAACCACTTGATTTTTCAATTTCAATATGAGTTTAACCGAAAGGATAAAATATGCGGAGATGAAGGCTCGTCATGCCAAATCACTCCGCCCTTGGTATAAAAAATGGTGGGGAGTACTGATCATCGTCAGCTTGGCGATTATCGGTATCATCCTGGTTTTCTCTGGTTTCTATGTCGCCAACAAAGTCAAGGAAATCAGGCTGACGCAGGCCCAGAGCTACATCAATGAACAGCGGCAAGCCTATCTGCAGGCCGTAAAAGGCGACGGCAGCAATTATTCCTTCGGCGCCGCCTCGCCGCAAATCACGATCATTGAATTCTCGGATTTCGCTTGCCCTTTCTGTGCCCAATCAGCGGTTGGTTTGCGAGCTGTCGGGCAGGAATACAAAGATCGCCTGAAAATCGTCTTCCGCGACTACCCCCTACATGATAATTCCATCGATCTGTCTTTAGCCGCCCGTTGCGCCGGCGCCCAAGGAAAATTTTGGGAATTCTATGATTACCTGTTCGCCCACCAATCAGAGCTCACCGGTTCCAGTACGGAACTCCAGATCAAATTGCTGATGATCGCCCAAGAACAGAAGCTCGATACGGACAAATTCTCCACTTGCCTGAATAATAAGACCTATCTCGAGCAAATCAAGAATGATTATCAGGATGGCGAGACCCTAGAACTACAAGGTACGCCGACCTGGTTCATCAATAACTACCGCCTGACCGGCGCTTTAACCGAGGAGAAAATCAGGGAACTCGTCGCTGGACTAATAAAATGATATGGAACAGATACGTATCCATGGCCGCGGTGGGCAAGGCGTCGTAACAGCCGCTGAACTAATCGCTCTCGCCGCTTTCTATGACGGTTGGGAGGCCCAAGCTTTCCCCAGTTTCGGCGTGGAGCGCACCGGTGCGCCGATCCAATCCTTCGCTCGGATTTCCGATCAACCGATCGTCACTAGGGAACAAATTTATGAACCGACTATCCTGATAATCCAGGACAGTTCCCTTCTTGGCAGCGTCGACGTCTTTACCGGCTGCCGGCGCGAAACTTTGGTTATCATCAACGCCAAAGAGAACAAATGGCCGGAGTTAGCTGCCCGGTTCGATCGGGTATATTTCTCTCCGGCGACCGAAATCGCCCTCACTATCTTCGGCAAGAACATCGTTAACACCGTCATCCTCGGCGCGGTTGCCAAAGATGCCAAGATAATAAGTCTAGGGGCGCTGAAGAAGGCTATAAAGGAAAAATTCGCCGCCAAGGGAGAAAAGGTCATTGCTCAAAATATTAAAGCCATCGAAAAAGCTTATGAAAAATAACCAGCCAAATCTGGCCGTAAAACCTGGCACTTCCCTTATTAATAAAACTGGATCTTGGCGCACATACCGTCCCGTGACGGATCAGGCGGCCTGCGTCGGCTGTTCCCTCTGCTCCAAACTCTGCCCGGAAGCCTGCATCCAGATGGAAGCCCGAGCTAGCTCGAACAAGCCGAAACCGCAAACGGACTATGACTATTGCAAAGGCTGCGGCCTCTGCGCCCGGGAATGCCCGGTCAAAGCTATAAAGATGGTAGCTGATTATTAATATGACCAAACCGTCACGAAAAAAACAATTCCTGGAGGGTTCGCAGGCGATTGCGGCTGTAATCAAGAATATCGCCCCGGCCGTCGTTTCCGCCTATCCAATCACGCCCCAGACCCATATTGTCGAGAGGCTGGCCAAGCTGAAAGCGGATGGCCAAGCGGATTATGAATATATCCGGGCAGAAAGCGAATTCGCGGCCGCTTCGATCGTCTTAGGGGCAAGCGCGACCGGTGTCCGTACCTATAGCGCCACTAGCTCCCAGGGCTTATTGCTGATGACGGAAGTAATTTTCAATATTGCCGGAATGCGCTTGCCGGTCGTGATGACTTGCGCTAATCGGGCCGTCTCGGGGCCGATAAATATTTGGTGCGACCACAGCGACGCGATGAGCGTTCGCGACTCTGGCTGGGTCCAACTCTTCGCTACTGATATCCAGGAAGCGGTCGACCAGCACATCTTAGCCTACAGGATCGCGGAAAAACTCAATCTGCCGGTCATGGTCAATGTCGACGGTTTCGTCCTGACCCATGCCATGGAAGCGGTCCACATCCCGGAGCCGGAAACGATTAAGAAATACTTGCCTAGCTACCAGCCAAATAGCGGAACTTATCTTGACCCGCAAAATCCTGTTACGCTCGGTGCCTTCTTCACGCCGGCGCATTACCTGGAAACCCGCGCATCCTTACACCGCGACCTGATAGCGAGCCTGGAGGAAATAAAGAAGGAATACCGAATATTCAACCGGGCTTTCGGCCTCAAGAAAAAAGATAACGGCCTCATAGTATATTCCGGCCCGAAGAAACCAGAAACAATTCTCGTCGCCATGGGCTCGGTAACCGGGACCATCCTCTCCGCCCTGGAAGGCGACAAGAAGACCGGCCTCCTGGAGGTGAAGGTCTACCGTCCTTTTCCGGCTAAAGAGGCCGCCAACTTCCTGAGAAGGGCGAAGAATGTCGCGGTCATCGAGAAAGCAGTCAGCTTAGGCCAAGCCGGCCCGCTCTACTGTGACTTGAAAGCCGCCCTACCTGAAAATAAGATAAACTTCCGCAACTACATCGTCGGCCTGGGCGGCCGCGATGTCACCAGAAAGATCATCCGGGAAATCATCAAGGATGCCAATAAAAAGAGCCAAGATATAAAATTCATAGGAAAAATATGAATAACAAAAAAACAAAACTACTGATTGGCGGCCTTCTGTTGTTAATTCTTATTTCCGGTTTCGCCATTATCGCTAAAACGGCCCTAGCAGCCGACCCGATAAAACTCCAGATGCAAATCGGCATCCCAGGAACCGAGTTTAATAATAAAGACGGGAAAATCATGACGATGAGTGATACTAGATATATCTCCTCCTTCGCCAAAGCCATCTATAATTACGGCTTAAGCGTCATCGCTATCTTGGCAGCGATCATATTGATGGGAGCCGGGGTCATCTGGCTGACCTCAGGGGGAAACGAGACCAGGATTAGCCAGGCTAAGGAATTGATCTCTGGGGCTATCATCGGTCTGGTAATCCTGATTAGCGCTTGGATCATCCTTAACACTATCAATCCTGATTTAGTAAATTTCAAACCATCCAGTATCATGACTATCGAGGAGATGATTAATAATTCTATTTCTTGTAATACTACCACCTCCTCATCTACCTGCAGCACGATTGCCTTCTGCGTCTGGAAAGACGGCAAATGCGTCGGCAAGGTCGAGGGCGGTGCGGCAAAATGCTCTACCAACAAGTCCGAGGTTCCGGCCCCAGCGATCTGCTGCTGCCAGAGCAATCCCTCCGGGTATGTCAATTGCAAATGGGCAACCTATATGGGCAGTGCCTGGATAATCAAGAGCGATGATCCCCAAGGCGCGCCTACTGCCGGCCCTTGCGCCGCTTGCGGAAGCACAGACTACGGCCAAGTCCGTAGCGGACAAGAATATCGCTGCCAAAAAGCCTACGAAGAGGAACAGGCCGCCAAAAACAATACTTCCACTGCCTTTAGCCTGACCGGCTGCAAAGGAAAAAAAGATAAGGCTTCTTGCACAAGAATAGCCGATCTGGGCGATGGATCCCAGGCGACCGCTGAAGGTTTCTGCTTAGAAGGCATTTGCCGTGCTTGCTACCAACCGGGGCATGAATGCGGAAACGTCTGGACGAACAATTTTATGTGCGCTACTAAGGCTGGAGCGGACGGGAAATGCGGATCAGAGCATCATGGAAACTGTAAGCTGAAGCTGAATCAGGAAAACTTCTGTGAGCCAGCTTCAAATTAATTGACTATGAATAAAGATAATTTTCTCTCCGCCGGCCACAATGCCTGTGCTGGCTGCGGACAATTAGTAGCGGCCCAGGCAGTTATGCGCGGATTAAACAAAAATGTCATCATCGCTAATGCTACCGGCTGCCTGGAAGTGACGACGACCGCCTATCCCCAAAGCGCCTGGGGCCTGCCCTGGATCCATTCCTTATTCGAGAATGCCGCCGCAGTCGCTTCCGGCATAAAGGCGGCTTTAGATAAAAAGGGCGATACTAAGACCAAAGTCGTCATCCAGGCCGGCGATGGCGGAACTTATGATATCGGCACCGGGCTCATCAGCGGCCTATGGGAAAGAGGCGAAAATGTCCTCTATGTCTGCTATGATACCGAAGCCTATTCCAACACCGGCATCCAGGCCTCGGGCGCGACCCCCTATGGCGCTGACACGACGACTTCCCCAGCTGGCTTGAAATCGATTGGCTCGATGCAGGCCAAGAAAGATATGTTAGCGATCGCTTTGGCGCATGGCCTGAGATACGTCGCCCAGTCAACGGCTGGTTTCCCGGATGACATCACAGCTAAGATAAAAAAAGCCCTTGAAATCGAGGGCCCGAGCTATATTCAAATTTTGTCCCCTTGCATCCCGGGTTGGAAGATAAGTAACGATGAGGCAGTCCTCTGCGGCAAGCTGGCCGTTCAGACCGGTCTCTACCCTCTCCTTGAATATCAGGACGGGAAACTTGTCACTTCGAGCATCACGGGCGGCTTCCAGCCAGTTCCAGTTATCGAATATCTGAAAAAGCAAAGACGATTCCAGCATCTGAAAGATCAGGATATCGCTTTAATCCAAAAGATGGCTGAAGAGAATATTAAAAAATATCAAATATGAAAAACCCCGGCCTTAAAATCGCCGTCTTCCTATTCGTTCTTTTCTGGCCCCTAATCCCCCTCCAGGCAGCATCGGAAGATTATTGTATCTGGAGCCCGATCGCCAATACTAACCCTAAAGCTGGCGAGGATATCTGCAATAACCCTGGCGAAGACTATTTTGTCCGGGATAGCACCGGAGAATTCTGCAGCGATAAGACGAAGTGGAACAAAAATCTGATCTGCTGCTGCCAGGTGAAGGAGCGCCCCGGGCAATGCTCTATGTCCAAAGTATGTCCGGCCGGAGAAAGGTGCGTCGACGGTTGGTGCACGGGCCTAACCAGCAATACTAAGGGGCCGAAATTCACGCCGCCCAACCTGCAAATCGAGATTCCCGGCTTGAACCTGATCTCGGAAGATGTCAAATGCGAACTGGGAAATAGCGGCGAATACAGCTGCCAGGTGCCATGGCTTGGGCAATACATTAAGGCCATATATAATTATGGCTTAGGGGTAGTCGGAATCCTGGCTGCTATCGTCCTAATGGCTGGCGGGGTAATGTGGCTTATTTCCCGCGGTGACGCCTCCAAGGTGACGCAAGCCAAGGAAATGATAATCGGCAGCATCACCGGCCTCATCATCCTAACCGGCTCCTATGTCCTGCTGATACAGATCAACCCTGACCTGGTCAAATTCAAGTCGATTACGATCGGCTATATCAAACAGGCGGAATTTATCAAGAATGGCAGCGATAGCGAATTAAATACCCTATCTTCTTCAGCCTGTCCTTCGAGCAATAACCTGCAATCGATCAAGGGTTTGGTCGACTTGAACAATGTCAGCGATCCTAGGCTGACTAGCGACGCTGTCAATGGTTTGAAAAAAGCGATTGACGAAGCCGCTAAACAAAATGTCAAGTTACTTATCACCAGCGCCAACCGCACCTATGAAAAACAGAGAGAATTATGGTACGTTGAATTATCCAAGCATAACGGCGATGAAACGGAGACCAGGAAATTTGTCGCCCACCCTTCCAAATGTCAGAATACCTGCTACGGCCACTGTGCCGGAGTGGCTATCGATGTCTGCATAAAAGGCAGCCCTTCCTGCGGCAAGGTCGGCAAAAGCAGCGACGCTAACTATTCCGACGCTGACGTCAAGAAGCTCCAAAGTATAATGAAAAGTGCCGGCTGGATACGCTACTGCGCCGAATGGTGGCATTTCCAATACGGCCAGAGTCCTGCGAATCCCTGTTAGCCCTAATCCCGCCCCCTGTCCATCGCTTCGTTCGCCAGCTTGTCTGCGGCCTGATTCCGTTCGCGCGGGATATGGGTATATGAGACTCGCTTAAAACTCAAGGCTAAATTATGAATAGTCAAAAACAAAGACGCCAAGTCTTTGTTTTTTACTTTATATTCCCGATTCAATTGCTTGACAACCAATTCGCTATCCAGATAGAAATCTACTTCGGTAGCGCCGAGCTCCACGGCTTTCCGAAAAGCGGCGATAAGAGCCTGATACTCTGCCTGATTATTGGTCGCAACGCCCAGGTAACGGGAAAACTCGGCGACTAAACGATGGCTGTGATCATAGATGACGATACCGATGCCCGCCGGACCCGGGTTGCCCCGCGCGCCGCCGTCGGTATAAGCGATGAGCTTCATATAAGAATCTTAATTATTTCTCTCCTCTCGGCGCAGGTCGACAATCTTGAGCTGCAATTCCTGGCGGCCATTGAATTCGTTGATTTCCGGATAGTAGACCAGATCGATCCGGTCGCCGATCTTCAAGTCCTGGTACTCCTTAGCCGCGCCGAAGGCCAGGGCCCAGAAAGAATTAGTTGACTGGCGATTCTGGTTTTGCCCCTCATCTTCTCCTGGCTGAAAAAGCCTCAACTTGATGTGCTGGTTCTCGAAACCCATGGTGGCAATATCGCTGATTAACAAGCCGCGACTCAAAAAACGGGGTTGAGGATTGTTCTGGCCATAAGGCGCCAGACGATTTATCGCCGCCAAGAGATCAAGGTCAAGGCTGGAAAATGCCAGTTCGCCTTCGATCTTCAGTTTCGGCCTGAGACGCAAAGCGTCAAGCTTAGCCGTCGCTATTTCCAGTATTTCGGCCTTGAATTTTTCTAAGCCGGCCTCCGATCTTATCGAAAAACCGCAAGCCATCGGATGTCCGCCATACTTTTCTAAATTATCCGAACAATTCTCAATCGCTTCTATCAGGTTGAATTCTTCGATCGAACGGCCAGAGCCCTTGAAGGCGACCTTGGTCGGGACTAATTTCCCGACTTCAGAATCGAAACCAGCCTCTTCGATAAGGCGGGCGATGACAAGCGTCGGGCGGTAATACTTTTCCGTAATCCGGCCGGCTACTAAGCCGATGACGCCCTCGTTCCAAATCTGATCCTCGCCAGCCAAGCCGATGATAAGGGGCGGCAGATTATCAGGATCGATCTGACGTTCAACCTGAGAAATTATCTCTTCCGTAATCTGCTGGCGATTCAGGTTCCGCTGGTTGAGTTCGACCGCTAAGGCCCTTGCCTCTTCCGGATCAGTCGTCGTCAGCAGGGCGAAAGCGCTGTTAGCATGGCTCAAGCGACTGGCCGCATTAAGGCGCGGCCCAATCTGCCAACCGATATTCCAAGCTTCCAGCTTCCGGCCGGAGTTTATCTTCGCCACCTTAATCAACTCGTTAAGCCCCAAACGCTTATTGCTGTTTATTACTTCCAACCCGCGCCGAACCAGGAAACGGTTCTCGCCTAAGAGGTTCACCATATCAGCTACTGTCCCGACCGCTACTAGGTCCAAGCTCCTCTCTAGGATCAGCTGCTTCTGGCTGGCCGGCAGATTAGCCTTATGGAGCAAGGCACTTACCAGTTTGAAAGCGACGCCGACACCGGCCAGGTATGACCAGGGATAGCTATCTTCTGGATCAGCCGGATTGATGACTGGGCAATCAGGGCGCAGAGCCGCTTCCTCCGGCAACACGTGATGGTCAGTGATTATGATATCCAGACCGCCACTCTTGGCATAGGCGACCTCTTCCTGATTGCGGATACCGTTGTCAACCGTGATGATAAGCTTGCCGCCCTGTTCCCTGACCTGGTCGATTGCCGCCTTATTCAAGCCATAGCCTTCGCTGACCCGATCGGGCAGATAGACTTCAGCCCGGGCATGCATGATCTTCAGGGTTTCGAGCAGAATAACGGTCGCCGTCACGCCATCAGCGTCATAATCGCCATAGACGACAATCAAATTTCCCGCTTTGATGTGGCTGATTATTAACTCGACGGCAGCAGCCATGTCCCGGAACAGGAACGGGTCATAGAAAGCATCTGAAGCCTTGTCGCCGACGACTAATGTCTTCCCTGGAGTCAGCTGGTCGGCTAAGAAGATATCAATTGCCTCCTTTTCCTTGATCCCGCGGTTATAAAGCAACTGCAATAAGACTGGATTGACCGCCGGGTAATCCTGGAACAATTCTTTAGGCGCCAGTGGCGCTAATTGCCAATCTTTCACAGTTATAATTTTAGAAACCGATATTCACGGTCCAAGCGACCATCGATAGGACGACGATGAAGGACAGGATAATCCAAAGGGTCTTAATCATTTTACGGCGTTTCATAGGCTTATGTTATCTTTTTAAAATCTTGACGAAAGTATCGGGCGGTATTTCGACGCTCCCCTTACCGGCTGCCATCATCTTCTTCTTGCCTTTTTTCTGCTTCTCGAGCAGCTTCCGCTTGCGGGTCACGTCCCCGCCATAGAGCTTGGCGGTCACATCCTTGCGCAGAGCCGATAATTTTTCAGCGGCGATGACCTTACCATGGACGGCGGCCTGAATCTTGATCGCGAACATCTGCTTGGCTAGGTTATTCTTCAAAATTTCAACCACCTCCCGGCCTTCACGATAGGCGTCATCGCGGTAGACGATTGTCGCTAAGGCTTCAATCGGTTCTTCGGCGACCAAGATATCCATCTTGACGACGTCCGCTGGGCGATAATCTAGATATTCATAATTGATCGAAGCATAACCGGCTGAGACGCTCTTTATCTTGTCATAGAAATCGGTCAGGATGGCCGCGAGCGGGATCTCATAATGTAAAATGACGCGGCTATCCTCAGAATCGGCGGAAATATATTCTGTATTCTTATATATCCCTTTCTTCTCCTGGGCTAGCTTGATGATATTGCCGATATAGCTCTTGGGGGAAATGATATCCAGACTGACCCAGGGTTCTTCGACGGTTTCTATCTGAGTCGGGTCAGGCAGACGTTGCGGCGTCCGGATAATCGTTTCTTCGCCGCTACGCTTCTTGACGCGATAGGCAACGCTCGGGACGGTGACGATAAGATCAAGATTATATTCCCGGCGCAAGCGTTCTTGGAAAACCTCTAAATGTAATAGCCCCAAGAAACCACAACGGAAGCCGAAGCCTAAAGCGTCGGAACGTTCCGGCTCATAGACCAGGGCGGCATCGTTAAGCTTTAGCTTATCCATTGCTTCCCGGAGTTCCTTGAAGTCGCTGCCTTCACGCGGGAAGATACCAGCGAAGACCATTGGCTTCACTTCCTTATAGCCCGGAAGCGGCGCAACGGCGGACAAGTCGTTAGCAGCCAGGCGGGCGGTTAAGGTATCGCCGACGCGGCAATCGGAAACTTGCTTGAAGCCGGTGACGATGTAGCCGATCTCACCAGCTTTTAGTTCACCAGTCGAAAAATAATCCGGCTTGAACAGCCCGCAATCTAAGACTTCGCTGTCAGCGGCCGCTGACAGCAGGCGAATCTTATCGCCTTTTCTGATCAGGCCGTTGAAGACTCGGACATAGGCGACGACGCCGCGATAGGTGTCATATTTCGAATCGAAGATCAAGGCGCGAGGATAGTTAGCTCCTACCTCTAGCGGCGGCTCTTGCGGGGCCGAGCCTTTCTTTATTACTTCGTCCAAGACGGCAACTACCCCTTCTCCGGTCTTACCAGAAGTCGCAAGGATATCGTCTTCGCGGCAACCGAGGAGCTTAGCGATCTCTCCCTTGGTCTTCTTCACATCGGCGGCCGGCAAATCGATCTTATTGACCACCGGAATGACAGTCAAATCCTCCCCGAGGGCCAAGTATAGGTTAGCCAGGGTCTGAGCCTGTATGCCTTGGGTAGAATCGACCAGCAGGATAGCCGTCTCGACTGCCGCCAAGGAACGGGAAACTTCATAAGAAAAATCCACGTGCCCCGGAGTATCGATCAAATTCAAACGATATCCTTTATAGTTCATGGTAACCGGCTGCAGCTTGATTGTTATCCCGCGTTCGCGTTCGATATCCATGCCATCTAAGAGCTGCTCTTTCATCTTCCTCTTCTCGACGGTATTGGTTATCTCAAGCATCCGGTCGGCGAGAGTCGACTTGCCATGGTCAATATGGGCGATTATGCAATAATTCCTGATTTTATTTATCTCCGACATAAACTATTATATTTAGACGCCTCGCGCTTCGCTCTGATCATCGATCCGGACTTTCCGGAAGGGCCACCGGTTCTTTAGCGCCGACAAGAAACCGAATAATTCCTCGCTGCCTAAGAGATAACAGAAGACCCCATAGACTAACAATCCAACGGTCGCGGAAGCGACCAGCTGGGCGAAAACGCCGCTGAAACGGGTCATATCCGTCAGCTGCGCGACCGGCAATTTCATGAGCTGTGCTGCCAGGCCGGCCGCTAACGAGGCGACGATAAATTTCAGGCTGGCAATCATTATCTTGCCTAAATCCAGGGCTCCAACCTTAACATAAAGGCCGATCCAAAGCAAGACCAAATTCAGGATATTAGCCAGAGAATAGGCGAGAGCGAGGCCAACGACCCCCCATTTGGCGCTCAGCCAGAAAGACAGGATTATGTTCACTAAGACGGTCACTAAGCCTAGATAGAAAGGGGTAGTGGAATTATGCCGGGCATAGAACACTCGGACGAGAAGCGGCAAGGCGGCCTGGGCGAATAAGCTGATCGCGAACAGGCCCAGGGTGTTCATGGTCAGGATAGTATCCTGCCAGTCGAAATTCCCGGTGCCGAGGATAACGCGGATGAGTTGGGCGCGCAGGGCGATCATCAGTACCGTTGCCGGAATTATGAAGAACAGAACCTGCCGCATAGTTTCGGAAAAACGTTGGCCGAGCCTTTCCTTGTCGAACGCGACTTCGGAAAGGGCGGGGAAAGCGGCAATGGCGAAAGAGATGCCAAAGATGCCGATCGGAAAAGATTGCAGGTTATTGGCGAAATTGAATACCGTCAGCGACCCGCTCGACAGCTTGGAGGCGATAACGGTAATGACCAGAAGATTGATTTGGGCGATTGCCAGACTCAAAGTCCGCGGCACCATCATCTTCCCTATCTTCCTAGTATTCTCATCACGCCAGGCAATCCGGAAACGATAGCGGAAGCCGAGATGGTAGACGGACGGAATCTGGATAGCCAGATGCAAGAAAGCACCCAAGATGACGCCCCAGGCCAAGCCGTAGATACCCCAGATATCTACGAAATATAGAGCGCCGACGATTATCCCCAAATTATAGAAGATGGGGGCTAATGAATAGATCAAAAATCGCTTAAAAGATTGGAGGATGCCGCCGAAAATCCCAGAGATACCTAAGAAGATCGGGGACAAAAACATAATCCTGGTCAAGGCAGTCACGAATTTCTGCTCTTCTGAGCCGAAGCCGGGAGTAATCAAACGGGTCAAGCCTCCGGCCCAGACTATACCGACCAAAGAAACAGCGGCCAAGCCTATGAACAATAAATTCAAGACATTATTAGCCAACTTCCAAGCCTCTTCATTAGTCCTACGGTGATCATCGCCATCCTTCTGGCCGCGCCAATCTTGGATCAAGGATGTGAAAATCGGGATGAAGCCGGCTGACAAAGCTCCTAAAACCAGGAGGTTGAAGATCAGGTCGGGAATACGGAAGGCAGCATAATAGATATCCAGCGTCGTCCCGGCGCCGAACTGGCCGGCCAGAATGCGGTCGCGGATCACGCCCAAGAGACGTGAAGCCAGGGATGACAAAGCAACAAGCGCGGCAGCGACCGTGATGCTATTTATTTGGCGGCGGAAAATATTGCGAATCATAATATCATCTTAACTGTTTCGTCAGATTATTCAAGCGTTCATATGCTTCGTAATAATTCGGATTGACTCTAATGGTCTCTAGAAATAAGGCTTCGGCTTCGGACAGAAGATTACGCTGATAATAGAGTTCTCCTAGATTGAATAAGGCCTTATCATATCCCGGATTGATAGCTAATTCTTGCTTAAATTCCTTCTCCGCCTGGTTGAACCGCTTTTGCTCCAAGTAGATCAAACCCAAATTATTGTGAACCATCGGTTCTTTCTCGTTCAAGAAAAGCGCCCGGCGATAGCTTTTCTCCGCCTGATCCAAATCGTTATTAAGATAATACATAGCGCCCAAATTATTGAAATTAAAAGCGAAGTGGGGGGAAGTTTCAGTCGCATTTTTCCAAAAGCTCAAACTGTCTCGATAATACCGGTGGCGATAAACGGTTATCGACGCAAAAATAAGAGCTACCAGCAGACCGATAACCAAGCCTATTCTCTGAACCTTGACCTCATAATCGGCCCTATCACTGATAATTGCCGGCAATTTAATCCGCCCTGAGCCCAAAACCACAAATATAAACCCGAAGAGAGGCAAATAGATTCGATTCTCTGAAAATTCTGGGACGGTGCCGGTCGGTTTTACCAAAGTGAGAACGATAAAGGTCAGAAACCAAAAGAACCCAAAAGTAATCAGCTTAAAATTCTTCTTAGTACTGAAGAAAAACCAGATTGCCATGAGGGCTAGGGACAACCAGCCGTAAAACAGCGGCATATCTTTTAGAATCGGAACGACGGCTAGATTAACCGGTAGGAATATTTTGCCGATGATGTGAATCAACGCCGGCAAATTATGGAAGATGGATAAGAAAATATTATAATCAGCGTTACCAACAAAGTCACCCAGGACTAAGCGGCGTCCCAAAAACCAAATAGCTACCAGACCGACCCAATAGGCTCCAAGTACTAGGTACGTTCCAAGGTCGGTACTTAGTTTACGCCAACCTACAAAAATCAGGAGGTAGATAACGCAAACCACCGGCAAGACGACGGCGGTTTCTTTCGCTAAAAGGGCGAAGATAAAAAAGACTAAATGCCAAAATAAATATTTCAATTTCGGATTATGCACGAATTCCAAAAAATAGATCAAGGCAGCCAAAACGAACACGGCGAGTAGTGAATCATTACGGCCGGGAATAAAGGCGACTGTCTGGGCAGTTAAGGGGTGGAGGCCGGCGATTAATGCTAGCAAGAAAGCGCTCCCTCGGCCTATCCTGAACTTAAGCAAAAGGCAGAAAAGCAAGAGGATAGCGATCATATGGAGCGCTAAATTGCTAAAATGCGACATGAAGATAAGCGCCTCATCCCCAAATTGAGCGTCAAATATCAACGAAAGGCGCAGCAATGGACGATAAAATGTTCCTTGGCCGGGCAGCGACCTAAAAATATCCTCGCTAAAAGCCTGGGGAATGTTTGACAAATCCTTATTGAATTCATATTGGCCAGTAACGATGAGATTATCATCCAAATAGACAATACCCGAGGAAAGCGTTCCCGAATAGACAAGGAAAACAAAAGCCGCCAGCCAAAAAAAGGGACGCCAGGAGCGCAGGAATATTTCTGATAGCCGATTGGCGAGATTTTTAGTCATTTTTTTGAGCGCAGATAGTTATCACTTCCCCGCTTTTCGAAAAATATAAGGAAAGATTAATCAGCAAACAAGGCAAAAAAAGGATAAAGAACAACAACGCATGCCCGATTATCTTTAAGCCCCATCTTCGATCCTGCAACCAGTTAAAAAAATAGGAACCCGAACCAGTCAGTAAGTTTACCAGGCTTTGCGTGGAAGTAAAGGTGGAATACTCCCAAGAGAATGTCCGGATTTCCTTGATTTTAAAGCCATGTTTCTCAAGCAAAGCGGTCAAGGAGGCGGGGGTGAAAAAAAACAAATGGTGTTTAAGGTCAAGCGCTAACCAATGTCGTTTCGTCAGTCTTCTCGACCAAGCTTGATAATTAGGGACTTCGATGAATAGCCAGCCGCGCCGATCCAGTATCTCCCCGATCCTTTCTATATAACGCTCCGGGTTTTCAACGTGTTCCAGGACATGCAGGATGCTCACAACGTCGAATTTCTGATCGAAGGATACTTCTAGCAGGTCTTGGTTATAAATTTCCAATTTCAACTTTTCTTTGGAAAACTGATAGGCATTAGCGGCAATCTGCGTTCCGACGGCCGTTTCATAATTGAAATATTTCTTCAAGAAAAAAAGAACCCAACCTCGTCCCGAACCGATATCTAAGGCTCTTCTGGCCTCGGAATTAAAGGAAGCAATCCTCTGGGCATGGTAAAAACGGAAAATCTTAATAATCGCTTCAAGCACCGAGCCGAACCGGCTAGCTGTTTCCGGCTTATAATAATCCCTGTAAATTTCGACGGGGGACAACTTGTCTGGCGCGTCCGCACGGACGAAGATGATCCCGCAAACTAGACAGCGATTCAGCTTATGACTGGATGCTTCAAGAATAACCTCGGATTTTTCGTGCTGGCAAATCATAAGCAGTAATTATCTAGGTTGCTGACGCGAATGCTTAGGCGCCAAGATCCTAATTAAGAAAAATTTTCCGGCGATAAGAAGGGTCAGGAAACCATATTTCAGGCTTTTTCTGAAATTTATCGAGGAAGATTCGGCCGTATACCGGATAGGAACCGGGATATCGCCGAGACGATACCCGGCTCCGATAGCCTGGAACAAAACCTGACTGTCAAATACGAAGTCGTCAGAATTCTTGGCCAGATCTATTTTTTCCAACACCTCTCTTCTATAGGCGCGCATCCCGGTATGCCATTCCGAGAGGTTTTGGCCGGTCAGGGCATTCTCCCAAAAGCTCAAAAAACGGTTAGCTAAGTATTTATATAAAGGCATGCCGCCGGCCAACGCTTCCTGGCACGAACGGATCCTGGAGCCGAGCATGACATCGCAATAGCCTTCGGCGATAAAACCGACTAAATATTTGATCAGTTTTGGGTCATACTGGTAATCAGGGTGGATCATGACGATGATGTCAGCGCCACGATCGAGCGCTAAACGATAGCAAGTCTTCTGATTAGCCCCATAGCCGCTATTCTTTTCGTGTTGGAAAATAAAAATTCCGAGACGGCGGGCAACAGCAACCGTTTCGTCGTGGCTGCCATCATCGACCAGAATTATCTCATCGACCATTTCCGGGATATCCGCTACCGTCCTCTCTAGGGTAGTTGCGGCATTATAGGCCGGCAGAACGACAATGATTTTCTTATCCTTGTACATATTTTCTTTTCCCCAGCCGTTCCGGTTCCTCGGCTGCCAGTATCACTCGCACATCGCCAGCCGCCACCACTTTCTCCTGCACAAACAGCGGGTTGATATCTAATTCTTTTATCTCCGGATGTTCGCTAGCCAGACGTGCCAAGCTAGCTAAGGCCTTAGCCAGACCGTTAACATCGTATCCTTTCTGGCCGCGAGCGCCAGCTAGTATCGGATAGGTCTTCAGGCCTTTTACCATTTCCAGGGCGCGAGAGAAATCCAGATCGCCGGTCGAGAGCCTTATCTCTTTGAAGATTTCCGTATATATCCCGCCGAGGCCAACCATGATAATCGGCCCGAAAGAGGCATCGCGACGAAAACCAAGGATTATCTCCTGGCTTTTCTTAGCTTGCGGCTGGACGACTAAATAATTATCCGGGTTCCCCAGAATTCTCTTATTCTTAGCGGCCAAGCGCCGGGCGGCCGATTTCAATTCCGACGGTTTTTCTAGGCCCAAGACCACGCCACCCTTATCCGATTTATGCAAGAAATCCGGACCAACTACTTTTAAGGCGGCTGGATAACGATAGCTAGCTGACCGGCCCGCCAAGTAACGGCTGGTTCTTATGACCGGGATGCCATATGAAGCCAGCAGCCTTAGCGAATGCAGATAATCAGAGCTAATAATTGCTTTCTTTGCCTTAACTCGGGAAGGCTGGTAGGTTTTTAATTCTTTAGTAGCCTGCTTATAGCCCGCCAGCTTCTTGAAGCTGCGGACGGCTTCTTCTGGATAATCGAAGCTGGGGATATTGTTCTTTTCCAGGTAATCGCGGGCTGGAATGACGGCTTCGCCGCCGACAAAGCTGGCCATGACTAATTTCCCCGAATATTTCTTGGCTGCGCGAACGATAGCCTGGGCGGTTTTAAGCGGTTCGGTTGAAGTCTGGGGCGTTAACAGCACTAGCAAGTTATTAACTTTCCTGTCAGCGAGCATCTGGCGCAAAGAGACTTCATAGCGCTTAGCGTCGGCATCGCCTAAAAGGTCGCGGCTTCCGCCGAAAGGTAGATTCTGGCGGCTGATTTCGTCAACAGCCAAAACCGCGACGCCGCCGGCGTTAGTAATAATATGGAGATCGGACGAGCTTTGGTTATGCCAAGCCGCTTCGCGGAAAAGAAGCAGGAGATTAAACAACTCTTCCAGGCTTTCCAGCCAAATCGCTCCGGCCCTTTCCAGACCAGTTCTGACCGCCGCAGCCGAACCGGCTAAAGAACCGGTATGAGACAGCGCTAACTGGCTGCCGGCCGCGCTTATCCCGGCTTTAAGGATAGCGACCGGCTTACGCTTCGCCAGGCTGGAAATGAGCCGCATCAGCTTTTCTCCTTGCTTTATTTCTTCCAAGTAGGCCACAATGAGAGCGATCTTCTTGTCAGTCGCCAGGTACTCAATGACCCGATTCTCATCCAAGGAGACTTTGTTGCCCAAACTGACGAAATAGCCGAAATTGAAATCTTTCTCTTTCAACCAATCTAAGGCGGCCGAACCGATGGCGCCGGATTGGGACAAGAGGGCGATATTGCCAGTCGCTTTGTCGGCTGAGGCGAAGGTGGCGTTCAGCCGGCTCCAGGTGTTGATGAGACCAAGGCAATTCGGTCCTAGGATATTCAATCCCCGGTGCCGGGCGACAGCGGCGATCTTCTCTTCCCAGGCCGCGCCTTCTGCTCCGGCTTCCTTGAAACCGGCCGTGATGATAATCAGATTCTTAATCCCTAAGGCAGCGCACTTCTCCACTTCTGCCAGGACGAATGGCGCCGGGATAGCAATGACAGCAAGTAACGTTTTGAAACTCGAACTCGGCAATTTAGACAGGCTGGCATAGGCTTTCCGGCCAGCGATTTCCTTCTCTTTGGGATTGATAGGGTAGACCGGACCCAAGAAACCGCCGGCGATGACATTGTCTAAGACCTGGCGGCCAATCTTCGTCTTATCACGGGAAGCACCGACAATGGCGACCGCCCGCGGATTGAAAAAATTCCTTAATTCCGACATATGGTTTAAGCTATTTTATTTTTTATTATTACCGCCAACCCAGAGGCGAGCCAGAGCAGCCATAAATAGTTCAGGTTGAAATAGGCCAGGACGATGTCCGGCCAGAGCACTTCCAAGACTATCAAAACTACCAGCAAACAGCTGGAGAAAAAGAATATCTCCTTAACTATCGCCCGCTGATTTTTTGCCATAATGTCCGGCCGTTTAATTCTATCTTGATTTCCTTGATTTCTACGTATCCGGCTTCGCCGTCATCCGCCCGCAAGCCTGGGATGGAAATCATGAAACTGTATAAGCCCTTCTCGCGATATGCCCCTTTCAGCGTAAATTCTGCTGTCGCTTCCTGGAAACCGTCTTCCCGGCTACGCGGCGGCTCATAGCCGGCAACGATATAGGCGATATCGTCCGTCGGGAAGAAACGGTCGACCCGTTTCAGGCTCGGGTTGAAAAGGCTGGTCGGTTCCCAAGCGAAGACGCCGCTATTTTCTAGGATGATATCGTCTTTGGCCAGGTTGATCTTCTTGGTCGCTAGACCGGAGGTGGTCCGGAAGATGAACTGCTCATAAGCCCGAGCCAAGGAAAAATCCTGCCCAGCGAAATTAATCACTCCTAGACTAGCCGGGCTCAAGGCCTTAGCCTGCAGATAATCAGCATCCGTATAAAGCGAAAGGGGGGCGGCAGTCGAAACCGGCCAAATTTTGCCGATGAAAGACAAGCGATCTACTGAGCTACTGATCTGCTTAATGACCGTATCTTCGCTTACCTTTACTTCTACCTTATAGACTCCCGGGGATAAGGAGAGCGGCCCGAGAGTCAGGCCTTTCTTCTCTTGCTGGCCGCTCGTATCTATCGGCCCGTCATCGACCAAGAATTTGCTCGCGAGCAACTTATCCTGGGAATACAGGTTGACGGTGACTGGATCAGCGCCCTTATCCTGGTTCAGGATGACAAAACCAAAATCGAGGCGCAGAGGCTCGCGGCCGAGATAGAGATAGAATTGGTGCGGTCCGCGTAGAGGCTTGTCGATCGTCACGGGCTGGGACTTCTGGTAATCAGCCAAGTGGAAATTAAAATCCAGGGGATAATTATAGGACGCCACGCAAGTCGTCGGACCGCCCGGACAATTTTTCAGCCGGCCGGCCGCCAGGTCTTCTTTAAAGTCAGTTAAGCTAACATAGGCCTTCTCCTTCTGAAGAAACATGGCACCGTCTTCTTCGCTCCGAGACCAATCGAACATCAGACGGTCCAGGATTTTATTCTGCAGCGGCTTCAAATCATAGCGCCAGACTAGCTTATCAACTAGCAGCCCAGCCTCGACGATGGGCTTGGATGAGCTGAGATTATCGCGATAGGTAATCGTCACTTTGGCGCGGTCGAAAGTCCGCGGCGTGAAGACGGAGAAATAGACCGGATCGCCAAGCAGGCGCGGAAGGCGGCCACTAACCGAATCGGCCCGTTCGGCTGGCGTGAAGCTGCGGATGAATCCTTTGCCAGACCGGAACCAGGAGCCGTAATCGCGGCTATAGGTCATCTGCCCGAAAGGAATGACTTTCAGATACAAAAAAACTACCGTAATTAAAACAATAAGGGTCAGGCTAACGATCCTTGGATATGATAACTTGGACATAACTATATTTTACGCCATCCTGAGCTAAAAAACAAATAAAAAAATACCCCAAAGATTGGTTTTCTTGAGGTATTTTTTATCTTATATTAACCAAATATTCTAACGGCCGTAATTAGTCCTTTTCTTCTTGCCCTTGTATCCGGTACCGGACGGGATTAGGCAGCCGATGATAACATTCTCTTTCAAGCCCTCCAGGTAATCAATCTTGCCGTTCACGGCGGCATCGATCAGAACGCGCGAGGTTTCTTGGAAGGAGGCGGCCGACAGGAAGCTGTCCGTCGTCAAAGAGGCCTTGGTAATGCCTAGGAGCAGCTTCTCAGCCTTGGCCGGTTTTTTCACTTCCTTGTTAGCCTGGTCGAAAACTTCATCTTCGATCGTTTCGCCTGGCAAGAGGGGGGTCTCACCGGCTTCTTTGACTAGGTAGCGGGAGAACATCTGGCGGGCGATTATCTCGACATGCTTGTCATTCAAAGGCTGGCCTTGGGAAGAATAGACGTATTGGATTTCCCTGATGATATATTTCTGCGTCTCCAG
>CAYOKE010000012.1:0-23677 GCA_964404515.1 uncultured Gammaproteobacteria bacterium
CTGATTATACCACTTTTTGGACTAAGTGTTTCCAAGGTGCTGAACCATTGCGTATTTCTTGACAGTTTCTATTAATTAATATATCTTTATAGAAGAGGTTTGGCCTCTTTTTATTAACGAATCATCATGTCCCTATGGCCTTTCGGCCATCATTTTCTTCCCTGGATATCAGGGCAGAGGGGCAGACGGACCCAGAGCTAATCTGGGTTAAAAAAAGAAAAAATATGATCAAAGTACCAAGTTTGGAAGACATGCTGAAAGCCGGCATGCATTTCGGCCACCGGACCAACCGCTGGCATCCGAAGATGGAGGAATTCATCTTCACTTCTAAGAACGGCATCTATATCATCGACCTAAGGAAGACTCAGGAGAAGATGAAAGAAGCTTTGGAATTCATGGCTAAGCTCGTCGGTGAAGGGAAGAGCATCCTGTTCGTCGGCACCAAGAACCAGGTTTCGGAGCCGCTGCGCAAGATGGCGGTCGAGACCGGGCAACCGTATATCGTCGGCAAATGGCTGGGTGGCTATTTGACTAATTTCGCCGTCGTCAAGAAATCGGTGAAAAAATATTTGGACCTCGTCGAGAAGCGCGACACCGGGAAGCTGGAAAAGTATACTAAGAAAGAAAGATTGAACTTCGAGCGCGAAATCAAGAAATTAGAACTCCGCGTCGGCGGCTTAACCGCTCTCAATAAGCTGCCGGACGCCTTATTCATCTGGGATATCAAGGAAGAAGAGACGGCAGTCAAGGAAGCGCAACAGAAGAATATCCCAATCATCGCCATCTGCGATACCAACGTCAACCCGGATGAGGTCAACTATCCGATTCCGGCTAATGACGATGCTACCAAGACCATTAAGTTGGTCCTGGAATTTGTGAAGGAAGCGCTCTTAGAGGGCAAGAAGAATATTAAAAGCTAATCGTTTATAACAATATGGAACTCATAAAGCAGTTGCGCGAGATGACCGGCGCTGGCATGGTTGATTGCCAGAAAGCCTTGAAAGAGGCGGGTGACGACCTGGAAAAGGCGGTCGAAGTCTTACGCAAGAAGGGAATCGCTAAGGCGGCTAAGCGCACTGGCCGGGATGCTAATGAAGGCCTGGTCAAGGTAGCGGTTAATGACGCGAAGAATGAAGGCTATGTGTTCGAAATTAACTCTGAGACCGATTTCGTCTCCCGTAATGAGAAATTCCAATCTTTTGCCACAGCAATCATGGAAATAGCTCAGGCAGCTAAGCCGGCTTCATTGGAGGCCCTCCTGGCTCTGCCGATGGATAAAGGCACGGTCCAGGAGAACCTGGATAATCTGAGCGGCACGATCGGCGAGAAGCTTAGTATCAAGCGTTTCTCGGCCATCTCCGGCGCGACCGTCGCGGCCTATTCCCACTTAGGCGGGAAGATTGGCGTCCTAGTCGCTTTGGACCAACCGGATAAAGAGGCCTTGGCGCTGGATGTTGCCATGCAGGTCGCAGCCGCCAATCCGAAGTACTTGGTTCCGGAAGAAGTCGATCCGGCCGAGATGGCTAAAGAGAAGGAGATCTATAAGGAACAGCTCGTGAAGGAAGGCAAGCCGGAGAACATGGTCGACAAGATCGTCGAGGGTAAGATGGGGAAGTATTATTCCGAAGTCTGCCTGATTGAACAGGAATACATCAAGGATGATAAGAAGAAGGTGAAGGATATATTAGGCGGGACCAAGATCCTGAAATTTATCCGCTTTTCTCTCTAATAGCTCTGGCCCCGGCTCGTCCGGGGTCATTGTTTTAACCCCATGATAATCGCGCAGGTACAATTTTCCCCTTGGGATAAAGTCTATAATTTTTCTCCTGGCAGCTTGGCGCTCGCTTTGGGTGATTATGTAATTGTCGAGACGGAAATGGGGACTGAATTAGGCAAGATTGTGTTCTTAGGTCCGGAAGAAGAGCAGTTAGGGAAGGAAGAGAAAGAAGGTGAGGCCCGGGAATTGAAGCCGATTCTGAAAAAGGCGGATTACGATGATATCGCCCGGCTACCAAGCCCGGAACGGAAAGAGGAGATGCTAGACTTTTGCCGGGAGATGATCAAGAAACACGACCTGCCAATGAAGTTGGTTGATGTCCATTCCTCCTTGAACGGCAGCCGTTTGAATTTCGCTTTCATCGCTGATGGCCGGGTTGATTTCCGCGAATTAGTCAAGGACTTAGCCCCCCACTTCGGGGTCAATATCCGTTTGACGCAGATCGGCACCCGGGACGAAGCTCGGATTTCGGGCGATTGCGGACCTTGCGGCCGCGACCTCTGTTGCCGGGATTTCCTGAAAGAATTCTCGTCTATCACTTCGGAGATGGCCGAGGCCCAGCAGGTCGTCCACCGCGGTTCGGAACGTATCTCCGGCATGTGCGGCCGCCTGATGTGCTGCCTCTCATATGAATACGAGGGCTATAAGGAAATGGCCGGAAAATTGCCGCCTATTGGTACAAAAGTCAATGTCGACGGCTCGCGCGGAATAGTGATCGGCCACCACCTCCTGAAACAAACGGTTGATGTCAGAATTAATTCTGAGAAGGAAGACGAACGTGATGTCATCATCGAAGTGGATATAAATAGGCATAATAAGAAAAAATGATTTTTTATACCCTGATAGATATAAAGATGGCTCCTGGCGGAGCCGTTTTTGTTAGGAGTTTTTCCTTCTCTTTAGCCCGGTTTTATGTTATAATATCTTCAGCTCTAATTTACCATTATTTTCGTTTTTCTATGAAAAAAATGAATATCGCTATTAACGGGTTCGGCCGCATCGGCCGCGCCGCCTTGAAGGTTATCTGGCTGCGTTTCCCGAACCTGAAAGTCGTGGCTATCAACGATCTGACTGATCCAGAAACTCTGGCGCATCTACTCAAGTATGATTCCTGCTATGGCACGACTGGCCAGAAGATCGCGGCGACTAAAGATTCCCTCATCATCGGAAATCAGAAGATTCCCGTCCTGGCGGTCAAGGATCCGTCCCAATTGCCTTGGAAAGCCCTCAAGGTCGGTGTCGTCTTGGAGTGTACCGGCAAGTTCACGGATAAGGAAGGCTTGAAGCTGCACCTGAAAGCCGGAGCTAAGAAAGTCGTCCTGTCGGCGCCAGCCAAGAAGGGCGGGGTGAAGACTTTCGTCCCGGGCGTTAATATGGAAAAGATCGCTAAGAAAGACAATATCCTCTCCTGCGCCTCTTGCACGACCAATTGTTTGGCACCGGCGACCAAGGTTATCAAAGATAATTTCGGAATCAGGCGGGCGATAATGACGACTATCCATTCCTATACCGCCGACCAGAATCTGGTCGACGGGCCGCATAAGGATCTGCGCCGGGCTCGGGCAGCGGCAATCAATATCATCCCGACGACGACCGGCGCCGCCATTGCCACTACCGAGACTATCCCGTCCTTGAAGGGCAAGTTCGATGGCTTAGCGGTCCGCGTCCCGACCCCAGTCGGCTCTTTATGCGATACCGTTTATCTGCTCAATAGGAAGACGACGGTTGAAGCGGTTAATAAAGTCTTTAAGAAGAGCGCCAAGAGCCGCATGAAGGGCATAATCGAGGTTTCGAATGAGGAATTGGTTTCGACTGATATTATCGGCAACCCGCACAGCACGATCATCGACCTTCAAAGCACTAAGCTCATCGGCGGCGACCTTCTGAAAGTCATCTCCTGGTATGACAACGAATGGGGATACTCCAACCGCTTGGTGGAGATGGTTAATTATTTAGGGAAATTCATTAAGTAGTTCGGGCTTTATGGATAAGAAATACCCGCGCGTGGGGATAGGAGTGATGATTATGAACGAGAAGCAGGAGGTGCTTCTAGGCTTAAGGAAAGGCTCGCATGGCGCTGGTGAATGGAGTTTTCCAGGTGGCCATCTGGAATTTGGGGAAACTATTTTTGAAACAGCCGCTCGGGAAGCGAAAGAAGAGTGCAACTTAGAGGTTTCTGACCTGGAGTTGATTTCCGTGGCCGATGAGAGACGCTATATAAAAACCGATGATAAGCATTATTTGAATATCGGCGTCAAAGTCAAGGAGGCTAGCGGCGAGGTAAGAGTAATGGAGCCGGAAAAATGTTTAGAATGGCGCTGGTTTTCCCTTAATGATTTGCCCTCGCCCTTATTCGAAGGGACGGAGCTGACGATCAGGAATTACCAGGCCCATAAGATATATCAACCGGAAAATGCCTAAGAAGAACAACATTCTAGAACAGATCGACGCGGCCGGTCTAGTCGGCCGCGGCGGCGCTTCGTATCCGACTGCTCAGAAATGGGAGGCGGTTAAGATGGCTCTCAAGACTAAGAAGACCGGCTATATTATCATTAATGGCGCTGAAGGCGAGCCAGGAGTCAAGAAGGACGGTTACATCATCCGCTATTATCCGGAGGAAGTATTGAATGGCGTTTATCTGGCCGATCAATTCTTAGGATCGGACAAGATTAAAAAGATTTATTTTTTTCTGAACCAGGAGTATTTCCGGGCGTATGGCCCAGGGATTAAGGAAATTTTGAAACAGAAGAAATATGTGGCCTTAGCCAAGAAGCTGGAATTCTTTATAAAACCTGAACGCCTGACATACATCAGCGGAGAGGAGACGGCTCTCCTCAATCTGGTTGAAGGAAAGAAGGTTGAGCCGCGCCTCAAACCGCCTTATCCGACCGCTTATGGTTTGCATGGCCGTCCGACTCTTATCAACAACACTGAGACTTTCTATGACGTCAGCCTGGTCAGCCGCGGCCGGTTCAAGAATGAGCGCTTCTACACGCTCGATGGTGCTCTTAGGCATCTTCCCGCTCGCGGCCGATCTTAGCGTCGAAGAAGTCTTGCGCCAGACTGGCAACTATCCGGACTTTCCTTTCTTCGTCCAAGTTGGCGGCGAAGCGAGCGGGGAAGTTCTGAATTCCGAACAGCTTAGCGCGGGCGTAGAAGGCGCCGGTTCGATAATGGTGTATGACAAGAGAAAAACAGATAAGGATAAATTGATTAAATATTGGTTAAAATTCTATCACGAGCAGAGTTGTGGAAATTGCACTACTTGCCGGGAAGGGACTTACCGTCTCTGGGAAATGGCCAACCAGAAGAGTTATGACCATAAGCTGCTGCGGGAATTAGTTGAAGTTCTGGATGAGACCAGTTTCTGCGCCCTGGGCCGTTCCTTGCCGATTCCTCTCAAAAGCTATTTTCAAAATATAGGACATTAATTAATTTTAAAACTATGGACCAAAATCAAACCTCGGCCACTTCGTCTGCCAAGCCGAAGCTGACGCCAACCTTCACCATCCTGGAGAAAGCGATTAAGGAATGGTGGAAGAATCTGGCCAAATTCATCGGCGTCTATCTTTGGGGGCTACTATACGCTCTCATCCCTTTGGCAATAATTGCCATTATAGCCGGGCTAGAAGCTTGGAAAGGAGACGAGCTTAATATGGCGGCTCAGATTGCGCTAGTAACGCTGATGGTCTTAGCTTTCCTCGTCGTTATCTATTATGCCGTCCGGGCTTATGCCGGTTCTTTCCTGCTGATCAAGAAGAACTATGAAGGTCGGGAAAAGGATATCTTCAAGGAGACCAAGGATTATTTCTGGCCCTATATCGGCCTGGCTATCCTGACGACAATCTTCATCCTGCTTTGGTCGTTACTCCTAATCATTCCTGGTATCATTGCTTCTATATTCTATAGTTTCGCGGTCTATGCCTTGTTTTTCGAGGGTCAAAAAGGGATGTCGGCAATCAAGCGCAGCGTCCGGTTGGTCAAAGGATATTGGTGGGCGATATTCGGACGCGTGTTGTTATTAGGGGTATTAATCTGGATATTCTCGATGATAATCTCCTTGCCGATGGTATTCTCCCAGCCAGGCGAATTGCTATATTCTATCTGGAACGGCGTGGTGCAGGTAATAAGCATTATCATCGGTCCGATTTCCCTCCTATTCTGCTACCGCATCTATCAGGATCTGGTTAAGATTAAGAAATAATGACTTTAGAAATAAACGACAAGATAGCTACGGCCGAACCCGGCCGGACGATTTTGGAAGTAGCGCAAGAAAACGGCTTCTATATCCCGACCCTCTGCCATCATCCGGATCTCGAGGTCAAGGCTAATTGCCGGGTTTGCGCCGTAGAAATCAAGGGGCAGCCGGATTTGGCAGCCGCTTGTTCGACGTTAGTGCGGGAAGGGATGGAAATATATACTAATAGTCCGCGCGTCAGGAAGGCGCGGCGGCTGAACGTCGAACTTCTATTTGCCGAGCATCTGGAGAAATGTCCGGATTGCTCCTCCCGCTACGATTGCCGCCTATTGGAACTTGCCCGCCACGACAGGATAAATATTTCCCGCTTCCGGGATCGCAAGGGGCGACGGCCGATATATCATTTTGCTAATGCCGTCGAGATCGATGGCACGCAATGCATCGATTGCCGCAACTGCCTCGAGGCCTGCGATCGCCAGGGCATCGGCTACTTAGAGCTCAAAGGCTATGGCGCCGCTCAGGAGATTGTGCCGAAGCGCGGTTCGGGAAATGCCTGCGTCTATTGCGGCCAATGCACGTCCCATTGCCCGGTCGCAGCCGCGCAAGAGCAGGGCGTTGGGAGAGAAGTCGAGAAGGCGATAGGAGATAAGAGCAAGATAGTGGTTGCTCAATTTGCGCCGGCCGTCCGAGTCAGCTTAGGCGAAGCGTTCGGTTTGCCCTATGGTGCCAATTGCGAGGGACAGATTTATACCGCCCTCAAGGAACTCGGTTTTCGCTACGTCTTCGACATAAATTTTGGCGCGGATATTACGACCATGGTCGAAGCGGAAGAATTCGTCGAGCGGTTGAATGACAAGAAAGCGGTTTTCCCGATGATGACTTCCTGCTGCCCGGCCTGGGTCGCTTACGCTGAATTCTACCACCCCGAACTCCTGCCCCATCTTACGACCGCTCGTTCGCCGCATCTCCATAGCGCCGGCGCAATCAAAACTTATTGGGCCAAGAAAAGGCGGATTGACCCGAAGAAGATCATCGTCGTCTCTATCGTGCCTTGTACGGCTAAGAAATATGAAGCGGCGCGACCAGAATTTAGCCTAGATGGCCGGCCGCTCGTCGATTACGTCCTGACGACCAGGGAATTAGCTTTCTTAATCAAGAAACGCAATATCAATTTCAAGAGGTTAGCGCCGAGCGACGGAGACAAGCTGTTCAACCGCGGTTCCGGCGCCGCTGCCATCTATGGCGCTACGGGCGGAGTCATGGAATCAGCTTTGCGTTCGGTTGCGGCCTTCCTCGGCGCCGGCCGGAAGAACTCGCTAGCCAGCCAGTCGCTAGAATTCAAGGAAGTGCGTGGGCTTAGCGGTTTCAAGGCAGCTGAGCTCACGATTACCGGTCGCCGATTGCGCATCGGCGTCGTAAACGGCCTGGGTAATCTTCCTGCCCTCTTGCCGAAATTGAAAAAATACCATTATATAGAAGTGATGGCCTGCCCGGGCGGTTGCCTGGGCGGTGGTGGCCAGCCGATCCCGACAACCGATGCTATCCGTCGGAAAAGGGCAGCCGGCCTTTATAGCATCGACCAGGGACGGAAGACCAGGCGCGCCCATGAGAATTTGGCGATGATCGAATACTATAATTGGGTGAAGGCCAACCAGCTGTCCGCCCAGGTGCTGCATACTAGATTTAAGAAAAGTGCTGGCTCGAAATTGACGAGCACAAGCAATAAAAAATCGCCGCTACTTACATTATTCCGCTGATATGAATATCCCGGCTTATGTCTATAAGATAATAGAAGATTTGAAGGCCTCGGGCTACGAGGCCTATATTGTCGGTGGCTGCGTGCGCGACGTCCTGATGAAGAAGGTCCCGAATGATTGGGATATAACTACCAAGGCGTTGCCCGAGCAGATTTTGGAAGTTTTCCCTGGAGCTAAATACGAGAACGCCTTCGGTACGGTGCTTTTGCCGATTCGCCTTGGGAAGAATGAAGAAGGGAACGGGAAAGGGAAGGTGGAAGACGTGGTTGAGATAACGACCTATCGCAGTGAACAAGGTTATTCCGATCGACGCCATCCGGACGAGGTCCGCTTCGAGAAGGAGCTAGCCAAGGACCTGGAGCGGCGCGATTTTACGATCAATGCCTTGGCGCTCGATCCGGCCGATGATAAGGTGATTGACCTGTTTGGCGGCCAGAAGGATATCAAAGCCAAGGTCATCCGGGCCGTCGGTGAGCCGAGCGACCGCTTCAAGGAAGACGCTTTGCGGATGCTGCGTGCTGTCCGTTTCAGTGCTCAGCTTGGCTTCGAAATCGAACCGAAGACGCAGCGGGCAATAGTGAGATTGGCTGGCAGCTTGAAATTCGTCTCCAAGGAACGGATCAGCGACGAACTGATCAAGATCCTATCTTCAGACCGGCCGGCCGAAGGAATCGAACTTTTGCATGAAACTAAGCTATTACAATATATCATCCCGGAATTAGAGCAAGGAATCGGCGTGGCTCCGGCCCGCCACCACCTCTATCCGGTTTTCAAGCATAATATCCTGACTTTGAGATATTGCCCGAGCCAGAGCTGGCCTGTCCGACTTGCCGCTCTCCTGCACGATATCGCTAAGCCCAAGACCAGAAAGGTTATCGGTGGCGTCGCTACTTTCTATAACCATGAATACCTGGGCGCTAAGATGACTGACCGGATCATGTCCCGCCTGAAATTCTCGACGGCCGACCGGGAGCGGGTTGTCAACCTGGTCAAGAACCACATGTTCTATTATAACGTCGGCGAAGTAACGGCCGCCTCCGTCCGGCGCCTCATCGTCAAGGTGGGCAGAGAAAATCTGCAAGACCTTATCGACCTGCGCGTCGCTGACCGTTTAGGCTCCGGCACCCCCAAGGCTATGCCCTATAAGTTGCGCCATCTGCAGTATATGTTGGAGAAGGTCCAGAACGATCCGGTGTCAGTCAAGATGTTGAAGCTCGACGGCTATGGCCTGATGCAGACTCTTAAGATAGAGCCAGGACCGAAGATCGGAGCGATACTCGACGTACTACTCGGCGAGGTCATTGAAGATCCGGCCTTGAATGAGGCAGAGTGGCTGAAGAAAAGGGCGAAGGAATTAGGCAAATTGGAGCTAGCCGAACTCCGTTCTCAGGCTAAAGAGGTAATCGAAGAGAAACGCCAGGCCGATGACGCCCAAATTAAGAAGCAATTTAAAGTCTAACATAAAAGCTATGAAGAAATTCCTGTGGCTGATGGCAATTCTAGCCATCACCGTAACTGTTTCCGCTTGTAGCCTACAGAAGGCACCGGCCGGAAACGAAGAGACCGTAACCCCGCCCGATACCAACCAGGGCGAGGATGCTAACTTGGCGGACGACCAAGCAGCCGTTCCCGCGGCTAATCAAACCGACCAAGCTACTAATTCATCTTTGGCCGTCGAGGAGACGCCGGCCGCTAACACTACTATTATGACTCCAGACCAACAGCCTGACTTGACCAAGGAGTACTCGCAGGCGCTCCTTAAGACTAATTACGGCAATATCACCGTTAAGTTCTATGCGGTTGATGCTCCGGTAACCGTCAATAATTTCCTGAATCTGGCTAAGGCCGGCTTCTATGATGGTACCAAATTCCACCGCGTCATCAAGGATTTCATGATCCAGGGTGGCGACCCGCTGAGCAAGGGGACGGATACCGCTCTCTGGGGTACCGGCGGCCCGGGCTACCAGTTCCAGGATGAGATCAATACTCATAAGCTGGTCGAGGGCAGCCTGGCCATGGCTAACGCCGGCGCGGGCACTAACGGTTCGCAGTTCTTCATCGTCACCGCCAAGGAGACGCCTTGGCTCGACGGCCATCACACCAATTTCGGCGAAGTCGTCGCCGGCATGGACGTAGTCAAGAAGATAGAAGCTGCGGCAACCGGCGCTAACGATCGGCCGCTCGAGGATGTCTTTATAAACAGCATCGAGCTTTTGAAATAATCTATCTAGATAATCAAAAGGCCGGGGCAGACCCGGCCTTTTGTTGTCAATATCCAGGAAAAGTCTTAAAATGGACTATGATGGACAATCACTGGAGGATTTGTTATAGTTAAAATCCTATAAAAATGATTAAAACTAATTTATGGAGATATATTTCGATAACGCGGCGACGACCCGTCTCGATCCGCGAGTCTTGGCGGCGATGAAGCCGTATTTGACGAAGCAGTACGGGAACGCTTCCTCGATCCACTCCTTGGGCCAGGAAGCCTTTTTGGCGCTCCAGAATGCCAAGGAAAGAGTAGCGAAGGTGATAAATGGAGAGACAGCTGGAGTGGTATTCACTTCCGGCGCGACCGAAGCCAATAATTTCATTATCAAGGGCGTGGCCCGGGCGAACCGGAACGGGAAGAGGAGTAAAATTTTGGTTTCCGCCATCGAGCATCCGTGTGTCCGCGAATCAGCCAACGAATTGAAAGACGAGGGTTTCCAAGTTGAATTTATACCGGTTAATTCTGAAGGGCTCGTAACGCCCGAAGCCCTGGAAAAACTCATCGATAATGAGACTATCCTGGTTTCCGTCATGGCGGTTAATAACGAGATCGGCACGATCCAAGATATCGCTGCTCTAGCTAAGATTGCCCATCGCCACGGCGCCTTGTTCCATACTGATGCTGTCCAGGCGGTTCCGTACTTGAAGTTGGATGCCAAGAAGATGGGCATAGATTTCCTGAGCTTGTCGGCCCATAAGTTCTACGGTCCGAAAGGCGTCGGCGTCGCCTACCTTAACCGCAAGGCTAAGATTAAGCCCCTTATCGTCGGCGGCGGCCAGGAAGACGGCCTGCGTTCCGGCACCTATAACCTGCCGGGGATAATCGGCCTGGCTTCCGCTTTGGAGCTGGCCTATAAGGAACGTTCGGCTTATCTGAAGAAGGTGAAAGCCTTGCGCGACCGCTTCTGGCGGCAAGTAAAGAAAGAGATTCCTGAAGTCCGCTTGAACGGTTCGCTCCGAAACCGCGTCCCGGCTAACCTGAACATCATGTTCGGCTATATCGAAGGCGAAGCGATACTGATAGACCTGTCGCATAAGGGAATCTGCGTCTCGACCGGTTCGGCTTGCTCGGCGACCGACCTTAAGGCCTCCTATGTCCTGAAAGCCATCGGTCTGGATAAGAATTTCTTGAATAGCAATATCCGTTTCTCCTTCGGTCGTTTCAATACGCTCGCCGAAGCCGATTACGCGACTAAGGCCTTGAAAGAAACGGTTAGGAGACTAAGGAGCTTCAGCCCGATAAAATAACTAATTATTAATCATTAAAGATATGGCTCTTAACTATACTAAAAAAACTATCAACCATTTTCTCCACCCTCAGAATATCGGGGAGATAAAGAAGCCGGACGGCTATGCTCAGATCGGCAACATGGTCTGCGGTGATCAGCTGGATTTTTTCCTGAAGGTGGAGAAGGGAAAGATCAAGGACGTGAAGTTCCTGTCTTTCGGCTGCGCCTCTAATATCGCCACCGCCTCCATCATGACTGAAAAGATAAAGGGCATGACGGTCGCTGAAGCCAAGAAATACAAGTGGGAGAAGATCGTTTCCGACCTGGGCGGCTTGCCGCGCCAGAAGGTCCATTGTTCGATCATGGCCGTCCAAGGGCTCCAGAAAGCGATTGCTGACTATGAGGCTCGGCAGGCAAGCAGCCGGAAACCAGGAATCCCCAAGTCGAAGAAAGCGCCCACCAAGAAAAAATAATCGGAATCGGATAACAGAAAAACGCCCCAGAGAGGGCGTTTTTCTTTTCAATCGGGCTTATCTTAAAGCTGATTAAAATTTCTTTTCCAGGGGGCGGGCTTCATTGACCACCACGCGGCGTCCGTCGAGTTCCTGGTTGTTGTACATGGCGATGGCGCTCTGCGCGTCTTCTTCGGTCGCCATTTCCACGAAACCGAAACCCTTGGAACGATGGGTCATCTTATCGGTGATAATGATCGCCGAGATAACCTGTCCGGCTTTAGCGAACGCATCCGCTAAGCCCTGCTCGGTCGTCTTGAAAGACAAGCCGCCGACAAATAATTTTTTCATCTTGTTTGCTCTTCTAGTTTTATTAAATTGTAAGACGACCCCTTTTAAAGAAAAGGCGGACTGCGGTCCGCCCTTTCTATTAAAAATGCTTACCTATTTGTACTATACACCATTTGCCGCTATAAGTCAAGGTTGCCGTTTAGGAAATGACGACTTTCACGCCCGGGCTCATGGAAGAGGAAAGGCTGATATTCTTGAGGAAAGCGCCCTTAGAAGATGACGGCTTGGCCTTCTTGACCGTTTCTAGCAGAGCCTGGAAGTTCTCAGCTAGCTTTTTGGTATCAAAACTGGCTTTGCCGATAACAGTATGGACATTAGCCGTATCATCGTTCTTGAAGCTAATTTTGCCTTTCTTGAGTTCCTCGACGGCCTTGGCCGGGTTAGCCGTAACCGTGTCGTTCTTAGGGGAAGGCATGAGGCCTCTCGTTCCCAGAATCTTAGCGATGACAGCCAGATTTTTCATAAGGCCTGGCTCAGCGATCGCGACTTGGAAATCGGTCTTTTCCGTCTTCTTGATCTCAGCGATGAGTTCATCGCCGCCAACGAAATCAGCCCCAGCTGCTTTAGCTGCCTTCTCGTTCTCCGGGGAGACGAAGGCTGCGACTTTGACGGTCTTGCCGGTGCCATGCGGCAGGCTGACTGCACCGCGGACCTGTTGGTCGCCTTTCTTGGTGTTGATGCCTAAGCGGAAGTGGACTTCGACAGAAGCGTCAAATTTAGTCTTGGTCAGTTTTTTCACGATCTCAAGCGCTTCCTCGATCGGATAGGCTTTGAGCCGGTCATAGACGGCTGAATAATCAACCTTCTTCACGGTCTTAGGAGCTTTTTTTTCGGTTTTTTTAGAAGCCTTCTTCGGGGCTTCAGTCTTTTCTTTAGCCATAGTCTTTAGTCGTGGTAGAGCGTCGCCTAGGCGACTCCCACAATTTAAGTTAATTAGTTGGTTATTTTATCTCGACGCCCATCTGTCTGGCCGTGCCGGCGATGATATTCTTGGCCGCCTCCAGATCGTTGGCATTTAAATCAGGCTGCTTAGTCTTTGCAATCTCGGTCAACTGGGCCTGGGTGATAGAGCCGATCTTCTCAGTGAGAGGTTTGCCAGAACCTTTCTTGATCCCGGCGGCCTTCTTTATCAATTCCGCGGCTGGCGGGGTCTTGAGGATGAAATCATAGCTGCGGTCTTCATAGACCGTAATCTCAACCGGGATGATGTCGCCCATCTTATCCTTGGTCTTGTCGTTGAAGCTTTTGCAGAATTCGGCGATGTTGAGGCCGTGCTGGCCTAAAGCCGGACCGACGGGCGGCGCCGGGTTAGCTTGGCCGCCGGCAATCTGCAGCTTAATCTTGGTCTTTATCTTTTTTGCCATATTATTTGTTTATTATCCTGAGGAACGTAGAAGCGCCGTTCCTGTGATTGATTATAGTTTCTTGATTTGCAGGAAGTCGAGTTCGACCGGCGTTTCGCGCCCGAACAGGGAAACGGAAACCTTCACCTTGCCCTTGGCCTCATCGACGGCCGTCACCTTGCCTTCCATGTTCTTGAACGGCCCTTCGTTGATCCGAACCGGCGTGCCGACGACGACATCGATCTGGAATTTCGGATCCTCGACGCCCATCCTCTTCTGGAGGGCTTTCACTTCCGCCTCGCCAATCGGGGTCGGGATGGTGCCAGTGCCGATGAAACCGGTCACGTTCGGAGTATTTCGGACGATATACCAGGATTCGTCGGTAACGACCATCTCTACTAGGATGTAGCCGGGGAAGATTTTTTCCTCGACGACCTTGCGCTTACCGTTCTTGATTTTGATCTTCTTCTCGGTCGGGATGAGGATATTGAAGATTTTGTCCTCCATATCCAATGATTCGACTCTCTGTTTTAGGTTCTGGGCGACATTCTCCTCGTAGCCGGAATAGGTGTGGATGACGTACCAGCGGCGGCCTTGGTTTAGAAGTTGCTTGGCCATAGTTTTGGATTTAAGAACGATTATTTATCGATTAATTAATTAGCGATTGATGAGATCCTGGAAGCCCAGCTGGAAGATGTAGTCCAGGGCGCCTAAAAAGATTGCCACGCCGAGACTGATGCCGATGACGAGCAAGGTGTAGTTATAGGCTTCTTTCTTGGTCGGCCAAGTGACTTTTTTCATCTCTACCACCGACTCCTTGAAATAGTTGGTTAGCTTGTTCATATTGGTCAAAATTGGTATTTAAAAATGACCTCCGCGGCCACTTCATTTATCTATTTTTATCATACAAAATAGCCAAAATAATGTCAAGCCGGCCGCCCTAGACCAAGCAGATTATGTCGTTTGCTTTTTAGCCTTAAACAAGATACAATGATATTGAGCTAAAAAATAGTCACATTTTTTATATGGTTAGCCCAAATTTAATCAGACGTAGCGAAGAAAGCTTGCCGGTTGAGATTAATGAAAATGCCAAAAAATTGTTCCAGGTAATCTACAGCGAACGGACTAAGAAGGAGGAGATCGATGACGATACGCCTAGGATTAAGGTTTCGGCCTTGATTTCCCGGCTGGCTTTTTTTTATGAAAAGGTCCGGAACGCGGTTGATTATGAAGAAGAACACCTTTTACGCAAGAACGCTATCGGCCGTATCCTCCGCCGTCAGGTCATGATTGAAGGCGTCCTTAAAGAAACCGACAGCTACAGCTTGGCCGAACACCTTCTCATCGAGCTTATTCGCGGCAGCTATCTGCCGAATAATACGATTCCGGAGACCAAGATTAGGGAAGTCGCCAGCTTGCTCGAGAAATATATCCGCCTCAAGGACCAGACAGTCGCCCGGATAAATGCTGATCTGAATTTGAAAACGGATATCAATAAAGCTAAGGACCTGATCAACCAGAAGAACCGCCTTGTCCGCTGGCTCCTGACCCTAGCTGCCTGTGAGATCGAAGAGAACCTGGCTCCAGACCGCGTCAAGCAGATGGTCGTCAATAACATGTTCGATATCCTGAAGAAGGAAATCAAGCTGCCGTCTGACCTGCCTTATAATGACGACTTGGAAATCCAGATCTATCTCAGCATCGGCCGGACTTTCATGAAGTTCGACGCTGACATGCTGAACCTGGTCCTGTTCAAGTATTATAATAGCGGTTGGAAAGACCTGAACCGGGATGGCCGTTTGACGGAAGCTGAAGACCGGAGCATCAAGGCGATCGCTTCTAATGTCAGTGAACTCCGCGCCTCAATGGACGGCCAGCTTAACCACTCTCTAACTAAACAGTTGGATAAGATTACTCGTACTTATTCTCTGTACTTCTCTATCCTCTGGGAGACGATCGGTTCCGATCCGACCCGGGTCTACAGCGAATTGCAGAAAGGCGAAAAGCCTTTCCTGGCTGCTATCAGGAAGGTCTGCAACGCTAAATATAAGAAAGCTAAGAGCCGTTTATGGCGGGCCGCTTTGCGTAGCATCATCTATATCTTCCTTACTAAATCGATCTTTGCGGTCGCAATCGAAGTGCCGGCCATCCAGCTATTCGGCGAGAGCCTGAATTACGTTTCCTTGGCGATCAACGTATCTTTTCCCGCCTTTCTCCTATTCATGATCGTCCTTCTGACCAGGACGCCCAACGACAAGAATACGGATCGGATCATCGCCGGCATCAAGGAGGTCACTTTCCTGGGGAATGAGAAGAAACAGCCGATTATCCTCAGAAAGCCGGCACATCGGGGCTTCCTGGCAAAAGCGATCTTCAACCTGATCTATACGGCTTCTTTTTGCTTCTCGATCTATGTCATCATCAAGGCCTTAACTTTCGTCGATTTCAACTGGGTCAGCATTACCATCTTCCTCTTCTTCCTAGCTTTCGTCAGTTTCTTCAGCGTCATCGTTACGAGAGGAATCAAGGAATTGATGGTTCTGGAAAGACAGGAGAATCTCGGGACCTTCCTGGTGGATCTGTTCTGCATGCCGATTATCTTAGTCGGCCGCTGGCTATCCAATAATTTCTCTAAGGTCAATATCTTCATCTTCATTTTCGATTTCGTTATTGAAGCGCCCTTCAAGATTATAGTCGAGATTGCGGAAGATTGGACTAAGTACGTCCGCGAGCGGCGGGAGAATGTCAACTGATATGGGCACGCTAAGAATCGTCGCGACGCCAATAGGTAACCTGGAAGATTTGACTTTCCGTGCCGCCCGCGTGCTAGGCGAGGCGGATTACGTTTTGTGCGAGGATACGCGAGTGACCAAGAAGCTCCTTGACCATTACCGCATCAAGACGCCGACCGTATCATATCATCAGCACTCTGGGGAACTTAAGGTCGGGAAGATTATGGATTGGCTGCGGGCAGGGAAAAGTCTAGCGCTCGTGACCGACGCCGGGACGCCGGGAATTTCCGACCCCGGCGGCAAGCTAGTTTCCCTGGTCCGTCGAGAACTCGGCCCCGAGGCCAGGATAGAGAGCGTACCCGGAGTCTCTGCTTTAGGGGCAGCCATCTCTATCGCCGGCAGCGGTTTTGACCGTTTCCTGTTCCTCGGTTTCCTGCCGCATAAGAAGGGGAGGCAGACGATGTTAAGACAGATTATGGCGAGCGAATACCCGAGCCTTGTCTATGAATCCAAGCATCGGATCAAGAAATTGCTCGAGGAATTGGAAATGATGCGCGGCCAGAAGGAATTGGAAATAATGGTTGCCCGGGAATTAACCAAGCTCCATGAGAGCCTGTATATCGGTACAATCCGCGAGGTTAATGAGGAATTAGATCAGGACCAAAATAATCTGAAAGGCGAGTTCGTCGTCTTGATAAGTAAAAAATGATTATGTCGACTGATAAGCATTTCTATATTACTACCACTCTGCCTTATATTAACTCCGCGCCGCATATCGGCTTCGCGGCCGAGATTATTAAAGCGGATGTTATTGCCCGCTATGCTCGGCAGAGGGGGCGCGAAGTCTTCTTCAATACCGGTACGGATGAGCATGGCCTCAAGATCTACCTTAAGGCCAAGGAATCAGGGATGGATATTACTAGCTACTGCCAGGAGTATTCGGCTAAATTCCGGCCGCTCAAGGAGAAGCTCAATCTTTCCTATAATAAATTCATCCGGACGACCGACCCGGCGCACGAGAAAGCGGCCCAGGAATTCTGGCGGCGCTGCGCGGCTAACGGCGATATCTATAAGAAGAATTATCAGGTTAAGTATTGTATCGGTTGCGAGATGGAAAAGACTGATTCCGACCTCATTAGCGGCCGCTGCCCCCTTCATCCTAACCAGGACCTGGAAATCATCGATGAAGAGAACTATTTTTTCCGCTTTTCCCAATATCAGGATAGGCTCTTGAAATTTTACGAAGACAACCCTGATTTTATCGTTCCGGCTAGCCGGCTGAAGGAGATAAAATCTTTCGTTTCCGGCGGCCTGCAGGATTTCAGCATCTCGCGCCTCAAGGCGAAAATGCCTCATGGCGTGCCAGTACCGGATGATCCAAGCCAAGTGATGTACGTCTGGTTCGACGCTCTAGTCAATTACATCTCGACCCTAGGCTGGCCGGAAGAGAGCCAGGACTTCAAGGACTATTGGCCCGGGCTCCAGGTCTGCGGCAAGGATAACCTGCGCGCCCAGACTGCTATGTGGCAGGCTATGCTCATGTCGGCCGGGATCGCTAATTCCCGGCAGGTCCTAGTCTTTGGTTTCCTGACGGCAGGCGGCCAGAAGATGTCGAAGAGCCTAGGGAACGTCATCGACCCCTATGAGATCGTCGACCGCTACGGCGCCGATCCGGTCCGCTACTATCTGCTTTCAGAGATGGCTCCTTTTGAAGACGGCGATTATTCTGAGGAAAAGTTCCGCTTGCGCTATAATGCCGACCTGGCCAACGGCCTGGGCAACCTAGTCGCCCGGGTTTCTAATCTACTAGAAAAAAATAGCCTCGTTACCGAACTCAGAGTCGACCTTGAGTACGAAGGTTTTAAGGCGACGGCCCAAGAATTCGAGCGCAGGATGGCCAGCTACCGTTTTAATGAGGCCTTACAAGCGCTTTGGGATAAGATAAGGGAAAGTGACGAGATCCTGACTAGAACCGCACCTTGGAAAATAACCGATCCCAAAGAGATTGCAGCCGTGCTTAAGCCGTTAGCGCAGGATATCCTTAATGTCGCCTATCTATTAGAACCCTTCTTGCCGGCGACCGCCCAGAAGATCCAGGAACAATTCCTGATGCCGCAAGTCAAGAAAGGCGAGTCGCTTTTCCCGCGTTTGGCTTGATAGCGGCTCGGCCGGCAGTTTCCCCGGGAGGTTTATTTTGTTATAATAAGTATATGTCAACCTTCGATATTATTTTAATCATCATCCTTGGCGCTTTTGTCATCTACGGCCTATTTAAGGGGATTATCCGCATGGTCGGCCGGGTGGTAGGCATCGTCATCGGCGCCTATGCCGCCAGCCATTTCTATCTCGTGCTCTATGAGTGGGGGAAGGGGATTGCGAACGGCCATGAAAACGTCGGTAAGATCGTCGCTTTCATTATCCTGTTCGTGGTCGTTTCCGCCGTCGTAGATTGGCTCTTCTCCCTCCTGGAGAAGGCTTTCAAGTTCGTCGCCTTCATCCCCGGCTCTAAATACATCAATAATGTCCTGGGCGGGATCCTGGGTTTCGTCGAAGGGGCGATTGCTATCGGCCTGGTCCTGGCCGTCATTTCCAAATATTCATTAATTACCAATTTCTTCGGTTTTCAGATCGTTAATTCCCAGGTAGCGCCGTTTTTGATTACTATCGCTAATATCACCGCGCCTATCTTGGGCCAGGCTTTTAATGCCCTGAAATCGATAATCTAATTCCATGATCAGTTTGCTAATCAAACCGAATAAGGTGACGCCGGCTTTGATCCATTCCCTAGCCGGCGCTTTAAAAAAAGGGCAGGTCTTGGTCCTGCCGACTGATACGGTCTACGGCCTAAGCTGCCTGGCGGACGACCCGGCCGCTGTCCGGCGCGTCTATCGCCTCAAGGAGCGGTCGGGCGCTAAGCCTATGCTCAGTTTGGTTGACAGCTTGGAAACCCTGAAGCGCTATGCGGTTTTCAATCGGAAGCAGGCCGAAGTTCTTCATAAGGTTTGGTCTGGCCGCCGACCGACGACCGTTATTTTGGAAGCGAAAAAGGGGAAAATAGCGCCGGCCCTAGTCAGTCCCTCCAGCGGCGTCGCGTTCCGGTTGCCTAAAAGCATTTTTTTACTTAAAATGTTAAAGGAGCTCCGGCGTCCTCTAGTCTCGACCAGCGTCAATGCGAGCGGTCAGGATAGCCTGACCGATCCGACAGAGATTGAAGCTTGGTTCAGGGGAAGGAAACAGAAGCCGGATATCATAGTCGTGGCCGGACGTTCCAGGCACCGGACATCCCGCCTTATTGATTTGCGCTCCCCGGAATCGCCGGCAGTCCTTAGGAAATAAATAAATTTATATGATAGATAAGAAGACAACCAAGAAGATCGGCCTAGTGGCGATTTTATTTTTAATCCTCGCTGTCACCTTCTATGCCGGTTTCCGCTATGGCCGCGGCCAGAATTATCTTTCCCGTTTCGAGAATCGGACTCTGGCCTATTCTGAAGAAGCGGCTAGCGGGACGACGGCTGTCACCGCTAACCCTCTGGATTTCAACCTGTATTGGGAGGTCTGGGATAACCTAAAGGAGAACTATGTCGACAAGACGAAGATAAGCGACGAGAAGCTTTTTTATGGTTCACTGCGCGGCCTGGCGGAAGCGGCTGGCGATGATTATACCATTTTTATGGATCCCAAGGAGGCCAAGGAATTCTCGGACGACCTGGCTGGCACTTTCGAAGGCATCGGGGCTGAAGTCGGCATGCGCAACGATGTCGTGACCGTCATCGCGCCCTTAGACGGAATGCCGGCGCAAAAAGCCGGCCTGAGGTCGGGCGATAAGATATATTCGATCGACGGTGAAACTACGATCGGTCTGACGGTCGACGAGGCAGTCAAGAAGATCCGTGGGCCCAAGGGGACGAAAGTCACCCTGACGATAATCCGCGGCAAAGAAAAACCGAAGGACATCGTGATTAACCGTGACATCATCATCGTGAAAAGCATTAAGACTGAGATGCGTTCCGATGGGATATATGTTATCAGGTTGAGCAGCTTCAACGATGATACCGGCTCCTTGTTCCGGCAGGCCGCTAGCGACATAATCGCCAAGAATCCTAAGGGCATAATCCTGGATCTGCGCAATAACCCCGGCGGCTACCTGGATACGGCCGTTAACCTGGCCAGCTATTGGATCGAGGCCGGGCCGATAGTCGCCGAGCAGTTCAATGATAACCGGCGGACTGAATATCCAGCCAGCGGTTCAGCGCGGCTGGCAGGATTCCCGACCGTCGTCCTGGTAAATGGCGGCAGCGCTTCAGCTTCCGAGATATTGGCTGGCGCTTTGCGGGACTACAGGAAGGCGACTTTGGTCGGCGAAATCACTTTTGGCAAGGGTTCTGTCCAGACCTTGAAAGACTTGAGCGATGGGTCGCTCCTGAAGGTGACTGTTGCCCGCTGGCTGACTCCGGCCGGGGATTTCATCAATGAGAAGGGAATCAAGCCGAACGTTGAAGTAAAGATGACCCAGACCGACTTGGATAAGAATCTGGACCCGCAATTTAATAAGGCTTTAGAGATATTGAAAGCTAAGAAGAAGTAAAAGAAAAGAGGATGGCACGTGCTCATCCTCGTTTCTGGCTCTTGGCAAATCGCTAAGCGATTGCTTCGGCTTTATTCTTTGCCCCCTTTTTGGGTAGGCGCTTGACGGGTTTCCAGGTCCCAACTTTTTTCCGGAAACGTCTGGTTTCCCCTTTGTCCAGCAGTTTTAAAGTGGGGAAGGGCCAGTTTTTCGGTAATTCAAAAAGAACTTTTTTTGGGTCGTAATCATTATCCTGACAGAATTTGACTACGGCCGGGATGTTCTCCTCAGCGGTTAATCTTTCACCTTTTCCCCTGCTTAGTAATACGAGGCAATAACGTTTTGGAAACCCGTTTCTTACTACGAAAAGAGCCATTTTTCTCCTCCTTTTTTTTGGCCTTTTGGGCCGGGTTAATACTCGAGTTAATTATCTAGAATGATTAATTTATATCATAATAATATATAAATGTCAAGTAATATGTCTGTGGCTAAGAAATCGATAAAAAAGCCGGTGTTAAAGGAGAAAAAGGTTAAATTTCCTACTAAATACATCTTTGTCGTCGGTGGCGTGATGTCCGGGGTCGGGAAGGGGGTGACTACCGCCTCGATCGCCAAGATCCTTCAGGCTCGCGGCTATAATGTCAGTTGCATTAAGATGGACCCGTATATCAATGTCGACGCCGGGACCATGAACCCAATCGAGCACGGCGAGGTATTCGTGACTGAAGATGCGGACGAAACCGACCAGGATATCGGCAATTATGAAAGGTTCCTGAACAAGAACATCTATCGGATCAACTACATGACGACCGGCCGGATATACCAGACTGTGATCGAGAAAGAACGCAATCTGGAGTATAAGGGCAAGTGCGTCCAGGTCGTCCCTCATATCCCGCAGGAAATCAGAGATCGGATCGACCGGGCAGTCAAGAAGACTAAAGCCGAAATCATGATCATGGAAATCGGCGGCACGGTCGGCGAGTACGAGAATTTGCTCTTTTTGGAAGCAGGCCGGGTCATGAAGCTCTATCATCCCAAGGATGTCCTCTTTGTCATCGTCTCTTATTTGCCGATACCGAACAAGATCGGAGAAATGAAGACCAAGCCGACCCAGCATGCTATCCGGGCCCTGCAAGGCGCCGGTATCCAGCCGGATTTCGTAATCGGCCGCAGCGAGCGTCCGCTCGACATGCACCGCAAGGAGAAATTAGCAATCAACTGCGGCGTGCCAGTCGAGAATGTCATCTCCGCTCCGGACGTGGAATCAATCTACGATATCCCTCTTAATTTCGAGAAAGATAATCTTGGCGAGCGGATCCTAGAGAAATTCGGCTTGCCTGGAGGCCATAAGAATAATAATAAAGCCTGGAAGAAGATGGTCGCGAATTCCAAGATCAAGAATCCGGTCGTAAATATCGGGATTGTCGGCAAATATTTCGCCTCCGGGGATTTTTCCCTCGGCGATTCCTATATTTCCGTCATCGAAGCGATCAAGCATGCCGCCGCCTATAATAAATGCAAAGCCAAGATACATTGGCTCAGCGCCGAAGAGATAGAGAAGCATGCTTCTGTCCTTAAGACCATGGATGGCATCATCGTGCCGCAAGGCTGGGGCAGCCGCGGCTCGGAAGGGAAGATAAAAGCTATCCGCTTTTGCCGCGAGAACGGCGTCCCCTATTTCGGCCTTTGCTATGGCATGCAGATGGCGGTTATTGAATTCGCCCGCCATGTAGCCAGTCTCAAGGATGCTAATTCGGCCGAAATTGATCCGAAAACTACTAACCCCGTTATCCATATTATGCCTGGCCAGGAGAAGCTGATTGCGGAAAAGGGCTATGGCGGTACGATCCGGCTCGGTGGCTGGCCTTGCAAGCTGAAGCCCGCTACCCGTCTAGCTAAAGCTTATGAACGGTTCACCGACCAGAAAACCGTTTCCGAACGCCATCGCCATCGCTATGAATTCAATAACGCCTATCGGGAGAAGTTCGAGAAGCTGGGACTGACCGTCGCTGGCACTTCGCCGGATAACAAGATAGTGGAAGCGATTGAGATTGCCAGCCACCCTTTCTTTGTCGGCGTCCAGTTCCATCCTGAGTATATCTCCCGTCCGCTCGCCCCGCATCCCTTATTCGTAGAATTCATGCGAGTCTGCAAGAATAGGAAATAATCACGGAAAAATAAAAACGGCCTCTTCTAGGAGGCCGTTTTCTGATCTGTTTACTTTTTAGCTTTGGTCGTCTTCTTGGTCGGTTTCTTAGTCGTTTCTTTCGGAATGACGTTAACTATCTTGCAAGTCTTCAAGGAATTATTGAATTTCCTTAATTTCTTGGTAGAGAATTTGACGAAGCCACTTTTCAAGGCGAATAAGGTATCGTCCCCGCCTTTTTTGACGTTCAAGCCAGGATGATATTTCGTGCCGCGCTGCCTGATGATGATCATGCCAGTCTTCGCCCATTCGCCGTCCGTCAGTTTCACGCCCAAGCGCTTGCTTTCTGATTCGCGGCCTAACGAGGTCGACCCGGCAGCCTTCTTATGTGCCATATTGGTTTAACATTTAAAATGCCAGCCGTCAGACTCGCATTCAAGTGTCGCGTTAATTTATTATATTTATTTAATATAACAAAGGAATCAGGAATTGTCAAATAAAATATAAAAAATCCCTGAAAACATTTCCGGCAATTCGGAACAGTTTTCAGGGATCCTATAGCTTATTGGCGTTAATGGTTGACGCGGTAAGATTATAGGGATTGTGTGCCCCAGTCGGATTGTTCCAGCGCGGGCGGCAAGAACCATTGGAACATACATCCTGAGAGCATGATGTTAGCAGGGTAACTACCAATAAAATAGCCATTAAGGCGATTTTTTTATTTTTTAAAGATTATATTTTTACTATTTTATTAATTTTATGTCAATATAATAATATATAATTAAGATATCGTCAATAGATACGCAATGGTTCAGCACCTTGGAAACACTTAGTCCAAAAAGTGGTATAATCAG
>CAYOKE010000013.1:0-22414 GCA_964404515.1 uncultured Gammaproteobacteria bacterium
CTTCTTCAGAAACTTTCTGTGCGCCCTTTTCTATATAGGGGGCAAACTCTTCGATGGGAAGCTCGACCGTGAGCTCGATCTGTGATTTTTCTAAATCTTTTTTAGTGACTTGCATAGATATTTAGTGAACATAAGCAGGTACCAGCCCTGCTTATGCCTTTCTGGACTGATGTATTTTATCTTCTTAGAGCAATAGGCCCACGATGAGCAAAGCCACGATATTCAAAACCTTGATCATCGGATTAATTGCCGGACCGGCCGTATCCTTATAGGGATCACCGACCGTATCACCGGTCACGGCCGCCTTGTGGGCGTCAGATCCCTTACCGCCGAAATTGCCAGCTTCGATATATTTCTTGGCATTATCCCAAGCTCCGCCGCCAGAAGTCATGGAAACCGCGACGAAGATACCAGTCACGATCGAACCAACTAACAGGCCACCCAAGGCCTCTAGGCCGTGGCTGCGAAAACCGAAACCGACAACAATCGGCACGATCACCGGGATGAGCGCAGGAATAATCATTTCCTTAATAGCCGCCTTAGTAACGATATCAACAGTCCGTCCGTAGTCCGGCTTTTCCGTGCCAGCCATGATACCAGTCTTCTCTTTGAACTGAGCCCGGACATCCTCTACAACCGAACCGGCTGCCCGTCCGACCGCTTTCATGGCCATAGCACCAAAAAGATATGGTAGGAGGCCGCCAATAAAAAGGCCTATTAAGACATACGGGTTATCGATTAAGAATTGGGCATTGCCGCCGCCATCCTTGATCTTGGCAGTGAAATCAGCGAAGAGGACGAGGGCCGCTAGGGCCGCTGAACCAATGGCATAGCCTTTAGTAACGGCCTTGGTGGTGTTGCCAACCGCATCCAGAGGATCGGTGATATTGCGGACATCGTCTCCTAGTTCCGCCATCTCAGCGATACCGCCGGCATTATCGGTAATCGGGCCATAGGCATCGATAGTGACAATGATGCCGGCCATCGAAAGCATGGCCATAGCCGCAATCGCTATGCCATACAACCCGGCCAGAAAATAGGCGCCCAGGATAGCCAGACAGATGACGATGATCGGCCAAGCAGTCGACTTCATAGAAACTGCCAAACCAGCGATGACATTTGTACCATGGCCGGTCTTGGAGGCCTCCGCGATTCCCTTTACTGGACCGAACTTGGTCGAAGTATAGTATTCAGTAATGACTACGAGTAAACCAGTGACAACCAGACCAATCAAACTAGCCAGATAAACCTTCAGGCTTAAGTTTGCTGAAACCAGGTACTTAGTCGCTGGATAGAAAGCGATAGCGGCCAATATGCCGGCAGCGATTAGCCCCTTGTAGAGGGCGCGCATGATATTCTTGCTCTTGCCTAAACGGATGAAGAAGATCCCTAAAACAGAGGCGATAATTGAAATCGCACCTAAGACTAAGGGGAATAATATGATATTGGGGTTATTGCTGAAACTCAGGGAACCTAAAACCATCGCCGCTATGGAAGTGACTGCATAGGTTTCGAATAGGTCAGCCGCCATACCGGCACAATCGCCGACGTTATCGCCGACATTGTCAGCGATGACGGCCGGGTTGCGCGGGTCGTCCTCAGGAATACTGGCTTCCACCTTGCCGACCAGGTCAGCGCCGACGTCAGCCGCTTTGGTATAAATACCGCCGCCTAGGCGGGCAAAGATCGAAATCAAGGAACCGCCAAAACCGAAGCCGATGAGGGCGTGCAAGTCATGGGTAAAGAAATAGAAACCGGCTGTGCCTAATAGGGCTAGGCCGACTACCAGCATGCCGGTCACGCTACCGCCACGGACCGCGACATTAAGGGCCTTCTTCAGGCCGCCACGCGCCGCTTCAGTCGTACGGATGTTAGCCCGGACAGAAACGAACATACCGATATAGCCGGTGAGGGCTGATAGGGCTGCGCCAACAATGAAGGCGAGGGCCGTCTTCCAGCCTAAGGCCGGGATGAATCCGATGACCAGGAACAGGACCACTGCCACCATGGCCACAGATTTGTACTGTCGGTTTAAGAAAGCTTTTGCCCCGGCCTGAACCGCCAGGGCGATTTCCTTCATCTTCTCATTGCCTTCGGGCAAACGAAGGATGGAAGCAATGACGATCGCGCCATAGACAATGGCGATCAAGGCGCTTCCTAAGACTAAGAAAGTTGTCATAGCATTAAAAAATTAATTCCCTCCTTAATATATCTTTATTCTTTTTTAGATGTCTTCTTGGTAGTTTTCTTGGTAGCCTTCTTCTTGGTTTCAGCTGTAGCTTCTTCTTTTGTTTCCTCCGCCGCTGATTCCTCGATTACTGGCTCTACTGCTCCCTCTTCCGCGACCGGGGCAGCTGCTTCTTCCTCGCTCCCCAAGATCTTTTTCTCTCCTTCTTCTGAGGCCTCGATGATGTCTATCTTCCAACCGGTCAAGCGGGCGGCGAGACGAACATTCTGGCCATTTTTACCGATAGCCAGCGATAATTTATCAGGCGCAACCTTGACGATCGCCTTGTGTTCAACATTATCTAATTCAATCGACATGACCTTGGCCGGCGCCAAGGCGTTAGCTATGAATTTCTCCTGGTCATCGCTAAATTCGATGATATCTATCTTTTCTCCGCCCAATTCGGAGATTATTGTTTGAATACGGCTACCTCTCTGCCCGACGCAAGAACCAACCGGGTCAACATTCTCCGCATCAGTCCAGATCGCGACTTTGGAACGGGAGCCGGCTTCCCTAGCGACCGCTCGTATTTCTACCAGGCCGTTAGCGATTTCCGGGATTTCTAGATAGAAAACCTTTTTTAAAATCTCTTCGCTACGGCGAGAAAGAATTATTTCCGGGCCCTTATGCCCTTCCCGCACCTCCTTGATAAAAATTTTCAAACGGTCACCAATATTATAGCGTTCATTGTAGATTTGTTCCTCTGATGGCAATAGGCCGATTGCCTTGCCTAGGTCGACGAAGACGAAACGGCCTTCCCGACGCTGGACAGTGCCGGAAACAACTTCCCTTTCCTTGCCCTTGAATTCCCCGAAGACCATATCGCGCTCCATTTCCCTCAACTTCTGAATTATGACCTGCTTGGCTGTCTGGGCGGCCATTCGGCCATAGCTGTCTGGAATCGGCAAATCAGTGACAATTTCATCGCCGATGGCGGCATCATGCTTCAAAATCATCGCTTCTTTCAATTGGATATCGGTCTTCGGATTAAACTTCTTCTTGTCTTCTTCGCCAGCCGCCTCTTCCTCAATGATTACTAAGCCGTCCGGGCGGGCATCATCCTTCTTTAAATCTTTAGGGTTCGGATTGTATAAATTCTGGAGCATCTCCGCCTCCTCCTGCTCCGGCAGATTATCAACTACCGTCTTCACGTCAAAAATCTCCGATTTGCCGGCCTGGGGGTCGAATTTGACTCGAATATTCTGGTTGCGCTCGCCGTAATCCTTACGATAGGCGGCCGCTAGCGCCAGCTCAATCGCGGCGATGACGGATTTGTAATCCAGGTTCTTTTCCTCGCACAGTTGCTTGATAGCACTGCTAATTTCTGACATATTTTTTGAAAATTAAAGCCTTTTAAGACAAAAAGCTAATTGTATTAGACAACTAGCTTTCTATATGAGATTATAGCACGTTGGTTATTTTTGTCAAAAGGCTATCCCCCTTAATAATTCGGGCCGGTACCATTATTATAGTGCGTATAGTCGACCGCATTGCGAGCAGCTCGACTTAACATAATGATAACGAACTTGGTAATCGCCCAAGCCAGAAGAACAATCGCTAAGCCAATAATGGCATTCTTCAGGAGAGCGATTGCTTTCTTGGTCTTTTCCTCGTTACCACCCGACGTCATATACTGAAAACCAGCAAAGACGGCAATCACCAGGAATATCGTTGCCAAGAATCCTAAGGCAATATTAACGATCTTGCCGACCAACACTCTAATATCCTGCTTCTGGTTGCCATAAACCTGGCCGACGTCGTTAATCCCGATTTGGCTATTGAACAGGCTCTCATCCGCCTGGACCGGCATAGCCGGAGTAAAGGCGACAAGCTCCAGGGCTCCAAATAGAAACAGAAGAAAGACTATTAAATGTTTTCTGGCGATTGTCATATAATATGATATAATTTACTGAGTCTACCAATATTATATAATAAACCCCTAAAAATACAAGGAAAATGAGCTTGAAGGCCAAAATAGCTAAAAATACCATAATCCAGGTCATCGGCAAGATAATATCTACAATCCTGGGGCTTTTTTCTTTGGCTCTTATCACTCGCTATCTAAGCCCAGCTGGATTCGGAGAATACACAATTATCACCACTTTTTTAACCTTCTTCGCCGTTGCCGCCGATTTGGGACTGACCCTGGTCACGTCGCAGATGATTAGTCATCCGCAAGCTAATGAGCAAAAGCTCCTTAATAACCTGTTCGGCCTGAGGCTAATCTCGGCAATCCTATTTATTGGCTTGGCTCCCCTCATTATCATCTTCCTGCCCTACAGCCAGTCTATAAAAATCGGGGTTGCGATTGCCGCTGCTTCTTTTGTCTTTCCGGCCTTGAACCAAATCATGATCGGCCTATTCCAAAAGAAGCTGAGTATGGATCGAGCAGCTATAGCGGAGGTGGCCGGACGCATAATCTTGATTTTCGGGATCGTCATGGCCGTTAACCTGCAAGCTGGATTGAACGGAATCTTAATCGCGACCATTGCTTCCAGCTTAGTGAATTTCCTATTGCACTATGTCTTCGCTATCCGTTTCGCTACCGTCAGGCCGGAATTCGACCTGACCCTTTGGCGAAAAATCGTTACCAAAACCTGGCCTTTAGCTGTTACTATCGTCTTTAATCTTATATATCTCCGGGCCGATACGCTGATCCTTTCATTTTTCAAACCGCAAGAGGCCGTCGGTCTCTACGGTGCCGCCTATCGCCTAATCGACGTCTTAACTACCCTTCCTTTCATGTTCGCCGGTCTAATCCTACCAATCCTCACAATGGCCTGGTTCGGAGGAGACAAGGATTACTTTAAGAAAATTTTACAACAGTCTTTCGATTTCATGGCGGCCTTAGCTATCCCGATCATGGTTGGGACTCAATTTTTGGCACGACCAATTATGGCCTTCGTGGCAGGAAAAGATTTCGTGCTAGCTGGGAATATTTTATATGTCCTTATCTTCGCCGTCGGAGCCATATTCTTAGGCACGATGTTTTCCCACGCCGTCATCGCTCTAGACAAACAACGCCAAACAATCTGGTTTTACGTCTTGACCAGCTTGACCTCCCTCCTGGGCTATCTGATTTTTATCCCTCGCTATTCTTATTACGGGGCGGCCGGCGTAACTATCTACAGCGAATTATCGATTGCCTTGTTCTCGGCTTATTATGTTTTCAAAAATACCCGTTTCCTACCCAGGCTGCCGTTGGTGCTAAAATCTCTTTGCGCCGCTGCTGTTATGGGAGCTTTCCTCTATTTCTTCCCTCGGCAATACCAATCTACTTTAGGCGGCCTACTCATCGTCATTTTCCTGGCTAGTCTCATATATTTCCTGGCCATGTATCTCTTAGGGGCGATCAAACAGGACGATTTAGGAATAATTTGGAAGAATAAAAATAAAGACGGACAAATCTATGAACCCCCAAATAGTCTTTGAAGATGACGATTGCCTGGTGATAAACAAACCGGCCGGCTTAGCTGTCCATGGCGGCGGCAATATCAAGGAGCCAACATTAGCTGATTTTCTGGTAAAAAGATACCCAGGAATCACTACTGTCGGCGATGACCCGACCCGACCCGGAATCGTCCATCGTCTCGACAAGGAAGTCAGCGGGCTGATGGTTATCGCTAAGAACCAAGCTAGTTTCGATAACCTGAAAAGCCAATTCCAGAATCGAACGATAACCAAGGAATATACCGCCTTGGTCCATGGAAAGATACCAGCCGACGAAGGAGAAATAAATTTTCCTATCAAGCGGTCACGCGACGGCTACCGGATGGCGGCCCTTCCCCTAAAGACGGAAGAGCTCCTGAGCCGCCGTCATCCTAAAAACCGCGATGATGGGAATATCAAGGGCCTGTTCCAAGCCCGCGAAGCCTTGACCTACTTCCAAGTCCTAAGACGTTTTGTCAATCATACCTTGGTCCGGGTAAAGATAAAGACCGGCCGGACGCATCAGATCCGAGTCCATTTCTTCGCCTATGGCTATCCGCTAGTCGGCGATGAATTATATGTCACCAAGAAGACGGCTCTGAAGAATAAGAAAGCCGCTCTCGGCCGCGTATTCTTAGTAGCCGACCATCTGGCTTTCCGCGATTCAGCTGGAGAAACCAGAGATTTCCGGCTTGACTTGCCGGCCGAGCTCAAGGCCTGCCTGCCGAAATCCTGAACCGCCCTTCCTTCTCATTTTTTGACGTTCAACCCGATTTTTATTATAATATCAAAAGGTTAAAAAATTTCCCGGCCATCTTACGCTGCCGGGGTTAACTATCTAAAAAATTATGAAAAACTTTTTTAGGAAGGCGGTCAGCCGAGAAAATCTCCGCCGCTTTATCCTGCCGATCATTCTGATTCTTATCCTGATTGTCATCGGCATCCTGGCTTTCAGGAAGCAGGCGAACAACCTGAGCGAATCCGAAGCGAAAACGCGGGCGGAAAAGTTCGTCAACGAATACCTGATGGAAAGCGGCAACAAAGCTACGGTCAAGGAAGTTACCAAGGAGTACGGCCTATATAAGTTAAAAATTGATATCGTTAGTGACATAGTCGAGTCATATCTGTCGCGTGATGGCAAGCTGTTCTTCCCGCAAGCTCTGGATATCGATCAGATTAGCTCCAATAAGGAAAAAGCTAACCCCACCACAGGAGATGAGCCGGCCGCCCAGAACATAACCAAGAGCGACAAGCCGAAAGTCGAGCTATTTGTCATGAGCTATTGCCCCTACGGCACGCAAATCGAGAAAGGAATCTTGCCGGTGTTAGAAGCCTTAGGCAACAAGATAGATTTTGAACTCAAATTCTGCAGCTATGCCATGCACGGTCAGAAAGAGTTGGCGGAAAACTTGACGCAATACTGCCTCGAGAAGGAACAACCGACAAAGCTAGCCCCCTATCTCAGCTGCTTCTTGGCTAACAGCAATTCAGCCTCTTGCCTGGATACCGCGGGCGTAAACAAGACTAAATTGTCGAGCTGCGTTTCTAAGACCGATAAGCAATACAAGGTGACGGAAAACTATAATGGCAAAGTCGATTACCAAGGCAGCTACCCGGGATTCGCTGTCCACAAGGCGGATAATGAGAAGTATGGGGTTGGCGGTTCGCCGACTCTAGTGATTAACGGAGCAGACGTCCAGAGCAGTCGCGATTCGGCTTCCCTGCTCAAGACTATCTGCAGCGCCTTCAATAATCCGCCCAAGGAATGCCAAGCTACCTTATCCAGCGCTTCCCCAGCTCCAGGCTTCGGCACAGGTACGACTGACAATTCTACTGGCGGCGGCTGCAACTAACATCACACCAGATCAGAGATATAGAAAAAGAGCGGTTCGCTTAAACGATCCGCCCTTTTTTATTGTTCATTCAGACAAGCAACATCTCGGCCAGTTTTTCATATCTTTCCGAGCAGCTTCGTATAACCTCTTCCGGGATGGACATGTTATGCACGAAACCAATATGTTCCGGGTTTTTGAGGTCCAGATTGCCGATTCCGACGATGGGGACGCCCTCTTTGAAGAAAGGGGTCTCTACCTTTTTCCCCCATTCCCTGACGGGCTGCTTGTCATAACCTGACGGAGACTTCTTCTGCTGTACGGCCTCTTCCCAGGCGCGGCGTAACCAGAAACGGCTACTGTCAGGTGTGTCAGCTTCATCGCCCAAGACCAGATTCGGGCCGCTCCAGCCGAACTCGTATTTAGTGTCGGCCAGGATAATGCCGTGTTTTTCCGCAAAAATAGCGGATCGTTTATAAAGCTCCAGAGCGAGATTCTCCGGCTCATCGCCATAAATTTCCCGTACGCTTTCAGCTGTGATATGTTTATCATGATCGTCAGCCGCCTTGGTTGTCGGCGTAAAGATCGGCTCGGGTAGCTGTGATCCGTCATGCAGGCCCTCTGGTAACTTATGCCCGCAAACTTCACCGGTCTTGTTATACGCTTTGAGGCCTGACCCGGTTAGATAGCCGCGGACAATGAATTCGAAGGGCAGCATATCAAGGACCAGGATGATAACCCCACGGCTCTGGAGGTCCGGATTACCCTGGAGAGCTTTCGGCAAATATTCATCAATCCCTTTGCCGGTAGCGACCAGGTGGTTGTCGAAATCTGCCAGGACTTTCTCCATAAAGAAGTTAGAGACAGTCGTCAGCACCCGGCCTTTGCCCGGCACGAAAGCTGGCAAAACGATATCGTCGATACTGATCCTGTTGCTGGCCACGGCCAACCGTAGCGCGGGAATGCCGATTTTATAGGCATCGCGGACTTTGCCGCGAGAAATAAGGGGTAACCCCGCCTTTTGGATCTCGAGGCTCAGGGAGTCCTCGGTGAATCCGTTAGGAATTTTTGTCATGGTGTAAATTTTGGTTAATAAATGAAAAGAACAAGATAAATAATCAGCTTATTGTATCATTTCACGGCCTTTTGTCAAACAAAAGAGCTGTTGACTCTTGCCAGCAGCTCCTTATGGTTGAACCGTAATATCTAAATCCGACCGCGGTATCTTTCGGCCGCTAATATTCGTTTGATGGCGATGGCATAGGCTGCCTGGCGCAAGGTTATTTTACCATCTTTCTCGGCATATTTATCATAGACGCGCTGCCAATTGGCCTTCATCTTCTTTTCTAAGAGCTGGCGCAGATATTCCTCATCCAATATTTGGCCGGTACGATTCTGGGCCCATTCGAAATAGCTGACGATCACGCCACCGGAATTAGCCAAAATGTCAGGCACGACAGGCTTTTTTTTCTCGGCTAATATCTTATCGGCTTCGTGGGTAATCGGGCCATTAGCTAATTCGACGATATAGTCAGCCTGGATTCTAGGAGCATTATCCTTAGTGATCTGGTTCTCAAGAGCAGCTAAGACCAAAATATCAGTCTTGAGCTCGAGCATCTCTGGATTGGTAATTTTTTGGCCACGGGAAAAATCACTGACTGCTTTCCCTTGGTTCTTAAAAGCGGCTAATTCATCGATTGGCAAGCCATTCTCCTCATAGATTCCTCCTTTACTATCCGAAACGGCGATAACCTTGAAGCCGTCATGACAGAGCTTCTCCGCCATAAATAAGCCGGCATTGCCAAAACCCTGGACGATGACCTTGATGTCCTGCTTTCCGCCCAGAAACTTAGCAACCGTCTCTTTAACGATCAGGTAACCGCCTTGGGCCGTCGAATCGCCACGCAAGGCGATGCCGCCGACTTCAAGCGGCTTGCCAGTAATCATGCCGGGTTCATGATGCCCGACCTTCTTCTCGAACTCATCCAACATCCAAGCCATGATCTGGCCGTTAGTATAGACATCCGGGGCCGGGATATCTTTATCCTGGCCAAGATAGGGATAGAAGTTATCGATGAATTGCCGGCTTACTGTCTCTAGTTCCGCCCTATCAGCGGCCTTCGGATCGAATTTTACTCCGCCTTTGGCTCCGCCATAGGGGATATCGGCCAAGGAATTCTTAAGGGCCATCCAGAAAGCTAGGGACTTAACCTCGTCTTCACTGACTTGCGGATGGAACCTGATTCCGCCCTTGCCCGGCCCGAGGGCTCGGTTATAGATAATGCGCCAAGCAGGATATTTCTTGCCATTAACATCTAAATCCGCATAATTAGCTTGGACTGGTTCCAACAACGTCCTCATTTCCTCATCACTGATACCTTCCAGGACCTGGATTTCCTTCAAGCGTTCTAAATTATCTTCGAATATGCTCATATTTGTATTTCTATTTTAATAGAGAAACTATCTCTTCCTTGAGAGACCCTTTGTCTCTGAGCCCGATGAATTCGCCGATCACCTTCCCGCCCTTGAAGAGCTTCATGTTCGGGATGCTTTGAATCTGATATTCCTGGGCCAAGTCTTGGTTATCGCCATCTTCCGTATTAAGCTTGGCAATTTTCACTTGGCCAGCCAATTCTGCCGCTAACTCATCCAGAATCGGTGCCATCATCTGACAGGGCGTACACCAATTAGCCCAAAAATCTACCAAGACCGGGGTACCGCTCTCCAGCACCTCAGCCGCAAAATTGTCTTTCTTCAATTCTAAAACGTTGGACATAAATTTTATTTCATTAATTATTTATCAATTCTTTGAAGATCTTTTCGATTTTGTCTTTTTCTTCTGCTTGTTTTCCGGCTAAGCAACAGACGAATTCTTCAGCGATAATCTTCTCCATTAGGGAAGCCATCGCTGATTTTATGGCTTTCAGCTGGATGATCAAAGAGGAGCAATCCCGATTCCCTTGCCCTAGCATCTTCTTAATGCCCTCTAGTTGCCCGATGATATTATTGATCCGCTGTTCATTAGTCTTCATATGTTTATGCCTGAAACTTCTAATTATTATATCATACCCCCCAGGGGTGTCAAGAGAAAAAATAAAGCTAATTTTTATTTTAAATTAGCCTATTTTTATTTGACCAAAATCATCCAATAATTATAGCCCTCCCGCTTAAAGCTCTCAATTTTTAACCCAGCCAAACGCGCTAAAGCCTTCAACCCTGAAACAGAAAAAACATGGTAATAGCGCGGGCTGACTTCCTTACCGTTGGCATCTTTCCAGGGAAAAACTAAATCATTGAAACCGCGACGGTGCTTGCCCAAAATTTTAAACCAATAATTTTTAAAAAGCAGAAGGCGATATTTTTGATTACGCCAGAGATTCCAGGCACTTATTACCAGTCGCCCATCAGGCGCTAATTTATCCCTCATCTGTTCCAAGGCCTTGCGCCGTAGGTCGCGGCCGGGCAGATGCTGCAGGACGGCCAGACAGAAGATATCGGAAAAATCTTTCTCTGGGATCTTGTCGAGCTCCAAGATATCGCCCAGCCGGAATTCCCTACCAGGATAATTTTTTCTAGCCGAAGCGAGTAGCGCTTCGCTATTATCAACCCCTAGATAATCGACCGACCCAACAAAGGCTTTTAATAATCGCCCATTCCCACAACCAACGTCCAGAATCTTTGCCCCTGGCTTGAGACTGGCCCCCAAAGCTTCCATTTGTGGCCAGATTGCCTTCTGGCGGGTAGCATCAAAACCAACGGCAATCTCTTGGTAACTCTGTCTAACTAAATCTAGTAATTCTTTTTTGGTGTCCTGATCCATATTAAGCTAGTAATCTGCTAGGTATTCCTTCGTATGATAATCACCGCCGGATTTTTCTTTTTGGCGGCTAATCCGTAGGCAGTTATCGCAGCCGCCGCAAGGCTTGGCGCTCGAATCGCCGAAATAATTGAGGATGTACTCTTGCCGGCAGAGCAAACTATGGACATAATTTTCCATCTCATCAAGTTTTTCATAGGCCCGGGCCGCCTTATCCTTCAGGGCCTTGAAATCCAGGTCCAAATCTTCCGGCTCAACGACCTTCAGGATCTTTATCTCCGTACCGCGGAAAGGTGGACGGTATTCGACAAAACCCTGCTCCGCCATCTTCTTAATAGCTCGCAATAACGAATCTTTCTTGACCTTCAAGACGATGGCGACTTCTTCGGGACTGAATTCCCAGCCGACTGCCAAATCATGATGATATCTTTCTCCTAGCTTATCCGCGATATCCCGCTGGCTCTTCGCCCGCGGACTGAGGGCCGCGATTATTTCCGGCCAGAGTTTATTCGCCTTGAGGAAAGAATTGGAATTCTTCTCGTTCGGGCGTGAGATATAGCCTTCTTTTTCTAGTATCTTCAGGGCGGTACCGATAGCCATTTCCGGGACACCCTCCGAGAGGCTCTGCGCTATCTCCGCATAGGTGACCAGCAACGATTTTTTCGGATCGACTTCTAAACCGACGCGGCGCAAAAGGAAATCATAGACCTCGATTATCATCCCTGGGTCAGGGTTATCGCCTTTAATGAAAAACTCCCGCAAATAACGATCCTGCTGATTATAGAACAGAATGCAAAAACTAGGCTGGCCATCGCGCCCGGCCCGACCCGCTTCCTGGTAATAGGCTTCGATCGTCCCCGGCAAATCATGGTGGATGACGAAACGGATATCCTTCTTGTTGATTCCCAAGCCGAAAGCATTGGTCGCGACCACGACCTGAGCAATCCCTTTCATGAATTGCTCCTGCACCCAGTTGCGACTTTCAGAATCCATGCCAGCGTGATAGACGACCGCCCGGATATCGTTGTCAGTCAATACCTCTACGATCTCATCGGCTTTAGCCCGCGTACCGACATAGATTATGCCGGAGCCGATTCCTGGATTAGTTGCTAAAAAATTGACGATATTTTCTATCTTCTGGCCGTTAGCGGCCGGGACGGCTGCCAGCTGGAGGTTAGGGCGGGCAAACCCCGTGACAACCAGCTCCGGATCAGGGAGGGAAAGCTGCTTTATAATGTCAGCTCGTACTTCTGGCGTGGCTGTAGCCGTCAGGGCGACGACCGGAGGATTCCCGACCAATTTGATCGCTTCCTTCAGGCGCAAATAGCTAGGCCGGAAATCATGCCCCCATTGGCTGATGCAGTGCGCTTCATCGATGGCGAATAGACTGACTTTGATATTCTTCAATTCCGTAACGAAAGTTTGGTTGTAGAACCGTTCAGGAGCGATATAGACGATCTTATACTTCCCAGCCTTTACCTGAATAATCCGCTTCTCAGTCTCCGCCACGGAAATCGAGGAATTTACGAAGGTTGCCGGAATACCGACCTTTTCCAAAGAATCGACCTGATCCTTCATCAGGGCAATGAGGGGCGAGATTACAATCGTCACTCCTTCTAGTATCAGTGATGGCAGTTGGAAGATTAAGGATTTGCCACCGCCAGTCGGCAAGACAACAACGACGTCCTTATTCTCCAAAATGTAGTCTAGGGCCTTCTCCTGCCCTGGCCAGAAAGAATCATAGCCGAAATGAATATGTAAAAGCTCTTTTAATTGTTGCTTCTTCTTAGAGGGCATTGACTTATTATTATCTTTATTGTATCATCTTTTAAACCCTTAAAATGTTCATTATGAAAAATTTTACAATTTTTATTCTCACTCTTTTCGCCATCTTCGCTGGCGGCAGTGGAATCGCCATCATTATCTCGAAGTACTTTTCTTTGCTCATCACCATCAAGCCACTGGCGAATATTGTTGCCCAGACCGATTACCTGAGCGCCTGGGCCTTCGTTATAATGGGCACATTCTCTGAATGCCTGGCAATGGTAATAAAGAAAAGAGTGATGCTTTAACTACGAGAGCCCAACGCTTATAAAGGCCTCCTACCCAGGATGGCCTTTTATCTTCTCCTTTTAAAGATTTCCAGGACGTTCTTGAATAAGAAAGCGATGGTCATCGGCCCGATACCGCCTGGGACCGGAGTTATATATGAAGCCTTGTCTTTCACGCTTTCAAGATCAATATCGCCCAAAACCTGGCCATCGACCTTAGTTATTCCGATATCGATTATAACCGCATCCTCCTTGATCATCCCCTCCTTAACGAAATGCGGCCTGCCTAAAGCGCTGACTAGCAAATCGGCCTGGCTTGATTCCTCCCTGGCTACGACCCTCAAGCCTCTTTTTTCTAAAATCTCCTTGACGCTCTGGCCAAAAATATCGGAATTATACAGGACGCAAGCCGTTTTGCCCTGGGAATCGAATTTCATCTCTTCTAAACAAGCCCTAATAGAAGCTAGGACCGGCGATACTAGATAGCTGGGGCAATCGGCATGGAAACCGTCAACATCCTTATTGGGATCAAGGGCGGCGATCACTTTATCGGCATCGAATTTAGGCGGCAAAGGCAATTGGACCAATATGCCGTCAATCAGATTATCCTGATTCAGGTAGCTAATCATCTCCAAGAGCTTCTCTTCTGATTCATCTTCCTCTAACTTATATAAATGGGTGTCGACGCCAACCTTGACGGCCGCCTTCTGTTTCAGAGATACATAAAGTTTTGAGTCCTCCCTTTCGCCTACTAAAATAATGGCCAAGTTCGGCCTTGGCCCCTGAAAATTATAGATTTCTTGAGCGATGCCGTCCTTGATGCGCTCAGCAATCGCTCGACCGTCTATCTTCTTAACCATATCATTTAGTCGGAATTGGGAACCTATCGCAAAGTTCCTTGACCGCTTGTCTTAACTCGTCTAGTTTTTCTTCCTTTTCCTTGTTCTGGAGGGCGGAATCTATATATTCCACTACCAATCTAATTTCTGTTTCTTTTAGTCCACGGGTCGTCACTGACGGCGTACCGAGCCGGATGCCAGAAGGATTCATTGGCGGGTTCAGGTCATTAGGGATAGTCGAGCGGGAGACAGAAACTCCAATCTTCTCAAGAAGCTTTTCCGCTTCTTTGCCGACCAAGCCTTTATTGGCGAGGTCAATAACCATCAAGTGGTTATCGGTGCCGCCGGATACGACCTTATAGCCACGCTTAATGAACTCGTCTGCCATCACTTTGGCGTTTTTAATTATCTGCTTCGAGTACTCGACGAATTCCGGCTTCAAGGCTTCTCCGAAAGCGACTGCTTTTGCCGCAGTGATATGATCATGCGGCCCACCCTGCATGCCGGGGAAGACCGCGCTATTCACCTGCTTGGCGTATTTCTCCTTGCACATGATTATCGCTCCTCTCGGCCCGCGCAAGGTCTTGTGTGTCGTCGTCGAGACGACATCGAAAATCGGTACCGGGTTCTTCAATTGCTTAGCAGCAATAAGACCGGCGATATGGGCGATGTCAGCGAAGGTATAGGCGCCAATCTCGTCAGCGATATCCTTGAACTTCTGCCAGTCAATTTCCCGGGAATAGGCGGAAAAACCGGCGACAATCATCTTCGGCCTCTCTCGGAGAGCAATTTCTCGTACTTCGTCCATATTTATAACGCCAGTCTCTGGATCGCAACCATACTGGACGAAATTATACAGACGACCAGAAAAATTGACGCTATGGCCATGGGATAGATGCCCGCCGTGATCTAATTTCAAGCCTAAAACCTTATCACCCGGATTCAAAAAAGCCATATAGACGGCAGCGTTAGCTGGCGAACCGGAAAGGGGCTGGACATTGACGTGTTCGGCTCCAAAAAGCTCTTTGGCTCGTTCAATCGCCAGATTCTCAATATCGTCAATATTGCGGTTGCCGCCATAATAACGCTTACCGCTATAACCTTCACTATACTTATTCGTCAGGACTGTCGCCATCGCTTCCAAAACAGCCGGAGAAACGTAATTCTCCGAAGCGATGAGCTCTAATTCTTCATTCTGGCGCTTCTCTTCCTTCTCGATTACAGCCCAGACAGCCGGGTCCTGTTGTTGTAAATAGTTGTATTTCATAGATTTAGTCTTAATTTTTACACTCTTAATCTTAGTTTAGAAAAAGGGGTTTGTCAAAAGCGTTATTCTAAAAATTTTTTAGATAAATTATAGGCCTTGGTATGCTTTAATATCCCTAAATAAGACTGCCTTGATTGATTCAAACTTTTTTCATCTATTAAACCAACTGTCAATCGTTTCCTTCTCTCTTCAAATTTCCTCAAAATCCTCTTTTTAGTTTTTGTTCTTATTATTTTGTAATGCAGTAATAATAAACAGCCGAGAAAATCAAAGCCACGACTTAGTTTGGTTAAAATTATCTTTTGAGGATGTAATTCTATATTTAGATTATTATTCAAAAACAAATTAATTGGTTTTATCAAGCTACGTAAATAACTTTCATTCCGGCTAAGGACAATAAAATCATCACAATAACGTAAATAATATTTTACTTTCAATTTCCTTTTTATAAATTGATCCAATTCGTTTAAATAGATATTAGCGAATAATTGGCTGGTAACATTCCCGAGTGGTAGTCCTGCGTCAACTTTTGGCTGGAAACTATCAATTATTAATTTTATCAGCCAAAGAGCTCCCGGATCATTAATTTCTTTCTTTATTAAAGCAAACAAAATGTTTTTATTAATGGAAGCAAAAAATTTTCTAATATCACCCTTAAGCGCATAAATATTATAGTAATAATTTTTACTGACCTTTCTGATAAACTTTTCTAGCTTATCAACGCCACCGCTAGTTCCTTTATAAAATCGACAGGAATAAGAATCGGCAATAAATTTCCGATCAAAGATATTATATAATACCCGGAAGACGGCCTGATGGATTAGGCGATCTTTAACTTCGGCCTTGTTTATAAATCGCCGCTTTGGATCATTAACATAAAACGAAAAATATCTACCCGGACAATAAATTTTGTCTTTTAATTCTCTTTGAATTTGAAAAATATTATCTTCTAGGTTAAAATTAAAATTGGCCACCTCTGCTTTGCGCATCTTACCGCGGCAGAACTCTTGCCAAGCCGCAAATAAATTTTTTAAAGAAATAATTTCTTCAAAAATATGCCCGTTAATTCTTCTTCCTGTATTACCCCCCCCCAACGAGATTTCTTTGCCTATCATTCATAAAATAGATAGTTTATATAAAGATTTCTATAATCTTAGAAAATGTTTAAATAAAACCGATCGCTACGGTCTTTATTCAAAAAACGAGGAACTACTTATCGATATCCTCCAATTTTCCGTTGAAGCCGCCCTTTCCGCCGGATCTGATAAACTCGCCGCTCTTCGCCAATTGCGGCTTAAAGTAGAGCTGGCCAAAAGATTAATAAGGATTATGCATGATTTAAAAATAATTACTCTTAAAATATATCTTAATCTAGAAATGAGCCTGCAGGAAATTTCTAAAATGGCTACCGGTTGGCAAAAATATTCTACAAATAAAGAGTCCTAAAAAGGGACTCTTTTTTGTAGAAACTTCTCACGGAGGCCGATGTTGCCATTGGCATTGTCGGGATTGTACCAATTGACGTTTACCTTATCATCAGAGTTGAAGTTGACGTTAGGCACGTTGCCATCGGAGTAACGCGAACCGTGTTTTATCTAATTTTATCCAATTCACCGAAAATCTAAAAGAGATTTTCTGAGTTATCTCGCTCTAAAGCGAGCTCTGTTTGGAGGCCCTACCCTCTCTGAAATCAGATAAGCAGTTTCTTGTTTAGAGGTAAATCGCCATCCCTTGGGACCGACTTATTAACCTAATTTTACTATAACAAAAAATGAGCCTATCCGTAAATGAATAGGCTCAAATTCGTAATGAAAGAGGGTAAGTTTCAAGATACAAGCTTTAAGCTGCACAAAAAACTGTCTCACGGAGGCCGATGTGGCCATAGGCATGATCGGGATTGTCCCAACTGACGCGAACCTCATCACCAGAGTTGAAGTAGACGCGAGGCACGTAGCCATCGGAGTAACGCGAACCGGTGCACAGGGTTATACCATTAATATCAAGATGCTTTCCTTTTTCATCCCAATATTTCAGACCATGGATCAAGCGCTCCAGAAGAGTTTCGCCGGAAATGTTATTTTCCTTTGCCCAACTGGCCGACCGGCTGCGGTATCTCTGATCCGGTTCAACCGTATCGCGAACCCAGATGGCGTAGGGGCCGCTTGAAGCATCGCGGTCGTTGTGAATAATTGCCGCATCAAGGTCTTCGGTGTATACCCAGGTTTTAAAATGACTGCGCTGAGCAACGACAACCTTGTTGGGTGAGATTCCGGGGACAATAATCAGCAATCTGTTGAGTCCCGCTTTCACAGTCGGAATTTTTACTTCCGAAAGATCAATGGTTAGATCAAAATACTTGGCATAAAAATCCTGCCACGATTTTTTAAGATCGCCATAAGCGGCATTTACAGTCGCGGCTTCCAGGAATAGCGCTACGATTTTTTTGGCGGTTTCTTCGCCGTTTTTTTCGCGCAGTTTCTTCAGCATTTCTACCGTCAAACCGGCTTTTTCCAAAATCGCCAGACTGGCGACTACTTCTCCGAACTGGGCAGTCCACAGACCGCCTTTGTTCTTTTTCCAATTGAATAGTTTCATTCTTTTCCTTTCTTTTTTGCCTTCGTTTTCTATCTCTTATAGAAAGCTTGGCTGGTTAAACACTAATTTTTAATATACAAATCTACCTAAAAAGCATTATAACATAATACTATTTTATTAAAATTTTGTCAACTATTTCTTTCTCCATATACCCTCCCTTTAATTTGTAACCTAATTTCTTGTAATATTCGCGAACTCCTACCCCAGAAATTATAGCAATCCGACGAACGCCGGCCGCTCGAGATAACTCTTCCGCGGCCGCCAAGAGTTTCTTCCCCAGTCCGCTGTGCTGGACTTTTTTCTTCCCGCCGACTGGTACTAATTCGCCATAGACATGCAATTCACGGACAATGGCTAGGGCGACCGGGCTCTGCTGGTCTATCCGCAAGCGGCAAAAACCATACAAAGTTTTCTTATCAAGGCTATCGGCACTGATAAAATACTCCGCCCCGCCGGAGGCCTGATATCTTAAAACGTTCACCTGATATTTTTTAACCGGCCTAGCCTTCGCCTCCCGGCAACGGATGCAGCGGCACTTAGCGCCACGGTCCTTCATCACCTGGCGCAAGTTGGTAATCTTATTGCCGGCGACTATGGATTCACTCGGGATATCGCGGACCAGACGGATGATACGGACATATTCCGGAACAACGGCCTTACAATCAACTATCAATTTTTGCAGAGCCTTATCCGAATAAGGCTTATACTTCCCCTGCTGGTACCATTTATAAAGCAGGCTGCCCTTCGTCACGACCGTAGGATAGAACTTGATCTGGTCCGGTTGGAAACGTTCATCGGAGAAAAGCTTATTGAACAAGGCCAAATCTTTCTTCGGCGTCGCTCCAGGAAGAGCGGGCATCAAATGATAGGTTACTTTGAAACCGAACTTTTTCAGTAGCTCGGTCGCCTTGGTGACTTCTTCGACGCCATGGCCGCGCCTGTTAAGCCTTAAGATCCTGTCATCCACGGCTTGCACGCCGATCTCGACGCGCGTGCAACCTAAATCGCGCATTTCCCTTAATTCTTCCTCATCGATATAATCCGGACGCGTCTCCAGGGTCAACCCGATAATCTTATAGCGCGCCGTCTCGTTCTTTTGCTGTTCTCTCCCGAGGGAACGTCTCAATGTCTCCAAATTTAAATTTTTTTTATACGGCGAAATGGGCTTTTTATCAACTCCTATTTTTTCATAATCATTTGCTGCCCGAAAACAATTCAGGATGTACCAATATTTATACCTCTGGGGCAAGTAGCTCCAGGTACCGCCGATGACAATAATCTCAATCTTGGTCGGTTCGTGCCCGTTAGCCTCTAAAGCTCTAAGCCGCAAGGCAACTTGCTTATACGGATCATAACCGCAGCGAATCGCCCGCATGACCGCCGGCTCGTTCGAGAGATAGCTGGTCGGAACATCGCTTTCATGCGGGCAATAGGCGCAAGAGCCAGGACAAGGATACGGCTTGGTCAAAACGGCGATAGGGGCGATACCTGACAAGGTCCGAACGGCACGTTTACGGAGCAGCCCTTCAAACCCCGGCAAGGCTTTCAGCTTTCCAGTCGACAGCAAAAAACGATATTCTTTCAGGATATCGGAATTGAGTATCGCGGCTAGCTGGTGCTTCTTGCAAATTAGTCGTTTTACCGCCTCTAAATTTTCTCGGGTTTTAATATTTCTCCCGTAATCTTGGAACAATTCTTTTATTGCTTCCCTCATATATTTGGGATATAATTAGACTATCGGCTAATTAACAATATAACATTTTCTATAATTTAACAAGGCATTTATGAAGAACAAATTAATTAAAATTTCCCTGTTCTTAGCCATAATCCTTATCCCCTGGGGCGTAGCTAAAGCAACGGATACTAAGGCGGGCGACTCCATATATGTCGCCAAAGACGAGATCGTTAGCGGCAATTTCTTCGCGGCCGGAAATACGATAACGATTGATGGGACAATTAGTGGCGATCTGATCGCCGCCGCCCAGACGATTAACGTCAACGGTCGTGTCGAGGGCGATATTATCGTCGCCGGACAGAATATCACGATCAACGGCGAAGTCGGAGGCAATATTAGGACGGCTGGCAATGCGATAAGCCTTAACGGACCCGTTGCCCGCAATCTCAACGCTTTCGGGGCTACAATCGTCTTGGGGAACGGAGCTAAGATCGGTTGGGACGCTCTCCTGGCCGGCGCTAGCATCGAGATGCGCGGCACAATTGATGGCAGCCTGAAGGGCCACGCTGAAAAAATCCTAATTTCTGGGAAAATAGGCAAGGACGCTAATATAAATTTATCGGGCAATCTCAACAACGAAAGCCTGGTTGTTTCACCGGAGGCCGTCATAAACGGCGACCTATCATACATAGCAAAGAAGCCGGCTAAAATCTCCGACCAAGCCAATATCAGCGGCCAAGTAGAACAGAAGGTGCCGGAAACTAAACCCACTAACCAGTTCTTGACTTGGATTTGGGGAAGAATCTTCGCCATTTTCGCCGCGTTAGTTGTTGGCCTAGTCCCGGTCTTCTTGGGCAAAAAGGTGGTGCCAAAGGTCTTAGAGAAGATGAACGACCGGCCTTTCAAGGTCTTACTGCCGGGGTTAATAATCATGCTGGTCCTTCCGCCGATTGCCTTACTATTGCTGTTCACTATCATCGGCATTCCGTTAGCTATCATCATCGCCGCTTGGTGGCTGATTGCTGTCTACGTCGCAAAAATTATCTCTGCTATTTTTATCGGCCAATTAATATTCGCCAAAGTATCCAAGAAGGAACATGTCCATCTCTTCTGGTCTTTGCTCCTGGGCGTAGTAATCTGCTGGCTATTATTCTCCATTCCTCCCATCGGCTGGATCTTATGTCTAATTGCCACCTGGTTTGGGCTAGGAGGAATATACTGCTATGTTACCGATCAACTCCGGCGTCTTTAAAGCCTACGATATCCGCGGCATCTACGGCCAGGATTTCGATAATGAAATTGCCCGTCTACTAGGGCTGGCTTTCGTAGAGCTACGCCAGAGCGACCCTGATTACCAGTCGGGGAGGGCCTTGCGCCTGGCTGTAGGCAGCGATATGCGCCTATCATCTCCGGCCTTGAAAGAGAACTTGCTGCGCGGCTTAGTGGAAGCCGGCGTCGAAGCGATAGACCTAGGCGTGGTTTCTACCCCGACCTTCTATTTTGCCGTCGCCTATTACGGCTATGACGGAGGAATAATGGTTTCCGCTTCCCATAATCCGAAAGAGTGGAACGGATTCAAGTTGGTAAGGGCCAAGGGGGCGCCAGTTAGTGGCGGAACGGGAATCGATTTCCTGCGGGAAAAAATCCTGGCTAATCGGTTCCTGCCTTCCAGAATCCCAGGACAAGTGACAAAAAATGACCAGGCGACAGAAGCGGCTAATAGGTATGCTTTAAAGGCGGTTGACGTTAAAATGATAAAACCGCTGCATATCGTGACCGATACGGCCAACAGCATGGGCTCAGACTATCTTATACCCCTCTTTAAATCCATACCGGTAGAAATAACACCCCTTAACCTTAACTTAGATGGCTCATTCCCCACCCACGAAGCCGACCCCTTGAAAGAAGAGAACCTGGAACAACTAAAAAAGGCGGTAATAGAACGTGGGGCGGACCTAGGGATAGCGACTGATGGTGACGGCGATCGGATTTTCTTCGTCGATAACCGAGGAGAGACCATCGACCCGGCAATCATACGCGGCCTGCTAGCTAAACTATTTCTCAAGGATCGCCCTGGAGCTAAGATTGGTTATGATGTTCGCCCCGGCAGAATAACTGAAGATTTAATCTTAGAGAACGGCGGAGCTCCGGTCCTGACCCGCGTCGGCCACTCTCTAATCAAAGAGCAAATGCTCGAAGAGAATATCTATTTTGCGGGCGAATCTTCCGGCCATTTCTACTTGAATGAGCCCATCGGCTGTTTTGAATATCCTAATATAATGCTCTTGAAGCTCCTAGCCGAATTTTCAGCTTCGGGCCAGAAGATATCGGATTATATCACCCCTTTCAAGAAATATTTCGCGTCTGGGGAAATAAACCGGACAGTTGCTGATAAAGACGCGGTCCTGGCAGCCCTGGCTGAAAGATATGCGGATGGGAAGATAAGCCACCTAGATGGCATCTCCGTCTCTTACCCGGATTTCTGGTTCAATGTCCGGGGCTCTAATACCGAATCAAAGATCCGTCTCAACCTAGAAGCCCTCGACGAAGAAACAATGAAAAAGAGGCGTGACGAAATCTTGAAATTAATAAAATAAACCTGAAACAACAAAAAAAGAACCCGTATTTTGAACTGTACCCCATAAAGTAGACACGGAAACGTGTCTATTTTTTTGTGGTTAA
>CAYOKE010000014.1:0-20987 GCA_964404515.1 uncultured Gammaproteobacteria bacterium
ACCAGTCTTACTACTTTGACCTCCATGCGGGGTTTCCTGACCTTATAAAAAAGACCTCGGATCAAACAGTATCATACTGTTCTTTCCAAGGTCCGAGGACAGGGCCCCAAAATCAATAACTGAGGGGTTAGGCCTTAAGGTCACTTGCGAGCGCGGCCGGGCAGCCCGAATGGAAATCACCGCCAAGCCAGAAGTAGTACCGGAACCATCGGGAACCATCCCAAAAGAGGTAACGGACATAGAGCTTACCATCGGAGCCGCCGTAAATGGTCCCCCAGAAGAAGACGACTTTACCTTTCCAATTTTCCGGAATCAAATCAGGATGTTCCCAGAGGTAATCCAGAACATTGGCGTTCAGGACTGGCAGGTCGGACAGCTCCTTACGTAAATCATCACCGCTGATGGTTCCTTTCTCCTGCTTCTCAACCAGATGCAGGGTGAGGAGCGGATTCCACTTCCAAAGGCCGCCTTTTTTGTGCTCGACTACAGTCAAACCTGAAAGAATAAAAGGATCGGCATCGCAGTCGATGAGGTACTCAGGGTAGCTTATCAAAGCTTTTCCAGACAGAACATCCCTGATCTTGCCAAGATCCTTGTACTGCTTCAGTTTTGTGACTTCCTTGGGAGTAAACCCAGCGGTTTCCAGGGCGTCGCCTAATTGGTTCATCGCCCCAATTGAATAGAGTGTTGACATCGTCAAATCTCCTATATTTTGCAACTCGTTTTATTATTTAAACTCGTTGCTGATTTAGCCGTGCTCGAATCATTGTCGATTCTACTCCGGCTGGCAATGGTCAAAATTTTGATCGCTAACAGCTGAAGTAGAATATTTTAATGTCCAATATTATTGGATAATAATACAATATTATGAACATCATGCCAACATACAAACAAAAAATGGCCTGTTTTAGCTATTTTTTTTAATATATTGATTTCCAATTATTCCAATACCGCCTTTATCCTTCTCACCCCGGCGCTCGAGGCCTCTTCCTTCTGGATCTTGAAGCGACCCAAGACGCCGGTATGGCTGACATGCGGGCCGCCGCAGATCTCCTTAGAAAAATCATCTATGGCATAGACTTTGACCTGTTCGCCGTATTTGGAATCGAAGACGCCCATGGCGCCCCGTTTCCTGGCTTCCTCCAGAGAGAGCTCTTCGCAGACCACTTTGAAATCCTGGGCGATTACACCGTTGACCAATTCCTCGACCCGCTTGATCTCGTCCGGGGTCATCTTTCCTGGATGGGAAAAATCTAGACGCAGCCTTTCCGGCGTGATATTGCTTCCCTTCTGAAAGACATGGTCGCCCAAGACCTGGCGCAAAGCAGCCAAGAGGAGGTGAGCGGCCGTATGGAGCTTAGTCGTTTCTTCGCCTGCGTCAGCCAGGCCGCCTTTAAACTTCCCGGCGGAAGCGGTACGGGAAAGATCCTGATGCTTCTTGAATTCAGCCTCGAAGCCCTCTTTGTCGACTTTCAAGCCGCCTTCCTGAGCTAATTCTTCAGTCATCTCCAAGGGGAAACCATAGCTTTGGTATAGCCGGAAGGCTTCTTCACCGCTAATCTTCGCGCCGCTGATCTTCCTAAATTCTGCTAGGCCTTTCTCCAGGGTCTGAGAAAACTTCTCTTCTTCCTTATCGAAATTGTCGAGGATAAAACTCTGGTTCTTACTTAATTCGGGATAGATATCCTGGTAATCCCCAATCACTACCTGGGCAATCTCTTTCGTCCATAGGTTCTGCTTGATTCCGAGCTGCTTCCCGTATCGGATCGCTCGCCTGATCAGGCGCCTGACGACATAGCCTTGGTCGGTGTTTGACGGCGTGATGCCGCGCGGGTCGCCGATGATGAAGGCTACGGCCTTCAAATGGTCGGCGATGATGCGCATGGCGCGCGTCACTTCCGGATTCTCTCCATACCTATGGCCGCTTAACTCCTCTATCTTCCCAATGAGGCCGCAGAAGAGACCAGTCTGATAATTGTCAGACAAGCCGTTCATGATTGCCAGGACTCTTTCCAAACCGAAACCGGTATCGACGTTCTTCTGTTGCAGGGGCGAGAATTTTCCGGCCGTGTCCTTATTATATTCCATGAAGACATTATTCCAGATCTCCACCCAGGATTCATTATCATCATTAAAACTTTCCGGTACTTGGTTCGGATCGCCGGCCCAATAGAATATTTCCGTATCCGGCCCGCAAGGCCCGGTCGTCCCGGCCGGCCCCCACCAGTTGTTCTCTTTCGGCAGACGGGCGATCCTCTTCTCCGGGATACCGATCTTCAGCCAGATACCATGGGCTTCGGCATCGAAGGGCGCATCTTCATCGCCCCGGAAGACAGAAACGGCTAGCCGTTTCGGATTGAGATTGAGCCACTTAGGGCTGGTCAAGAATTCCCAGCTGTATCTTATCGACTGCTCTTTGAAATAATCGCCCAAGGACCAATTGCCGAGCATCTCGAAGAAAGTGTGGTGCTTGGAATCTCCGACCTCGTCGATATCGCCGGTCCGGATACATTTCTGGGCATTAGCCAGCCTTTTGCCGGCCGGATGCTTCTCGCCGAGGAGGTACGGGACCAGAGGATGCATGCCGGCGGTCGTAAACAGGACGGTCGGATCGTTTTCCGGAATCAAAGAAGCGCTCGAGATCACGGCGTGATCCTGGCTCTTGAAAAAATCCAGATACTTTTGGCGCAATTCGTTGGCAGTCATAAACTTAAAATTTAAGCAAGCAAGTTTTTGCCCCGCAGGGGGTCTTTTCCGTTTTTTATACTCCAATCTATTTTTCAACGGGTCGAAAAATCTTATTCTCCTAGATTACATTTATTTCCTCTTCCAAGGCAAGCCCGAACTTTTTCCTGACAGCGGCTTTCACCTGACGGGCGAGAGCGAGCACATCCTTAGCCTGCGCCCGGCCGTCATGGACCAGGACGAGGGCCTGCTTCTCATACATCCGGGCCGGGCCGACACGCTTGCCTTTGTAGCCCGCCTGCTCGATCAGCCAGCCAGCCGGGATCTTCACTTTACCGGCGCTAGCCGGAAAGCCGGGCAAGATCGGAAATTCCTTCTGCAATTCCTGGAAATGCTTCTTAGTGACGGTCACGTTCTTGAAATACGAGCCGGCATTGGGCAAAAGGCCAGGACTTGGTAATTTAGCGTTCCTAATCTCTGTAATCACTTTTATCAAGTCGGAAGCATACGGCTTTTCTATTCCTTTCTTTAAGAGCTCTTCGCGGATCGAGCCGTAGTCCAGCCGGAAATCTGGTTCCCGTTTCAATTTCACGGTCACGGCATAGATGAAATACTTCCCTTTCAGCCGATTCTTGAAGACGCTATCGCGGTAGCCGAGACGGCAATCCTTCTTGGAGAATATCTTCTCATGCCCAGTCGTGAGGTCGATGGCTCTTAAGTGATAGAAGACATCCTTCAACTCGACGCCATAGGCGCCGATATTCTGCACCGGGGCTGCTCCGACCGTACCATATATCAAAAAAAGGTTCTCTAAGCCGTAGAGGCCATGGTCCAAGGTGAAATCCACGAACCGGGTCCAGGACTCGCCGGACTTGGCTTCAACTAAGGCGTAGTCCTCTTGGCGGTCGACGATTTCCATGCCCCGGATCTCATTCTTCAGGACCAACCCTTTAAATTTCTTGCTGATGAGGATATTGGAACCGCCGCCGAGGATCAGGAGCGGCTTCCGTTTCTCTCGGGCCCAGGTAATCGCTTCTCGCAGGTCGCCAAGGTCTTTCGCGACAGCAAAAAACTCGGCCGCCGGTCCGATCCGGAGGGTCGTGTATGATGCGAGCGGGATATTTTTCTGGATTTTCAGCATGATTTAATTATAGTAAAAACGAGCTAGATAGTAAATCAATCCACTTCCCCCAAACGCTGCAGCTTGAGCAGCTTGGCATAGAGGCCGCCTTTCGCTTGCGAGAGCTCCAGGTGGCTGCCTTCTTCGGCCAAGTGACCGTTCTCAAGGACGACGATCTTGTCCGCCCGCTTGATGGTGCTCAGGCGATGGGCGATGACGATCATAGTCCGGTCGCGGCTAATCTTCTCCATGGCGTCCTGGATCAGAACTTCGCTCTGGCTGTCGAGACTAGAAGTAGCTTCGTCGAAGATGAGGAGGCGGGGGTTAGCCAAGATAGCGCGGGCGATGCCGATGCGCTGCCGTTGTCCGCCGGATAGCTTGATACCCCTTTCACCGACCATTGTATCATAGCCCTTCTCCAACTTTCCAATGAATTCCTCGGCATTCGCAATCCTAGCCGCCGCTTGGATCTCCTTGAAGCTGGCTCCGGGATGAGCATAGGCGATATTCTCCCGAACGCTCAAATCAAAGATCTCAACCTCCTGTGGAACTATCGCCAAGAAACGGCGGAAGGACGGCAAGTCGTAGTCGCGCAAATCGCGGCCGTCTAGGAGGACGCGGCCGGTTTGGGGATCATAGTGGCGATAGATGAGGCGGGCAACCGTAGTCTTCCCTCCGCCTGAAGGACCGACCAAAGCCGTCAGGCAACCGGAACCGATCTTGAGGCTTAGCCCGGAAATGGCCGGCTGCTTGTTATCGGCGTAAGAGAAAGAAACATCCTCGAATTTTATCTCGCCCTGGATATCCTTAGGCCTATAGGCCCCCTTCCGATTGACGATCTCTATCGGCGCATTGAAGAGCGCCAGGAGGCGGTTGACGCCTTCCCGACCTTCTTCCATCCGGTCATAGAAACGGGAGAGGCGGAAGAGAGAGATATAGGCTTTCTCGCTCAGAGTGAAAGCGAAGATGAGAGTGCCGACGGTAATCGTGCCGTGATAGACGAGATAGACGCCTAAGAAAAGTATGATAGCCCGGCCCAAGTCAAGGATTGAGTTTTTCCCGAGGCCGACTTTCATCATCCAGCCCCATTGCTTATCCTCGTTATCGCGGACATGGGCCTTTATCTTCTCGAATTCGCCAAGCTCGCGCTTCTCCTGGACGAAGGATTGGACGGCGTTGATATTAATGATTGCCTGCCCCATCTTGCCGGAAGCGGTCTCGTAGTCGCGGTAGATCTGCTTGCGGATCGGATACATCCGCCGGTTAGCCCAATAGGTAACGAGGACATAGACCGGAGTGAACAGCAGGAAGGAGGCGCCCAAACGCCAGTCCGACCAGAGTAAGGCGACGACCGTCGCTAAGAGCTGGATGAAGGTCGGAACGACTTCCCAGCAGGCATTATTCAAAAGCTCGGAAATCTTGTCGACTCCGCGTTCGATCTTCACGATCTTGCTGCCGGTGTTCTCCCGTTCGTGGTAGCCTAGGCTCAAAGAGACAAGCTTCTCCTGGGCCCTAATCCCGAGATAATATTCAATCTTGACCAGGAAACGCAGGATCTTGCGATCGTTGATATAATCGACTACCGCCCGGATCTCGCTGTTCGCCAGATAGACGACGATTACCTGGATCATGAACCATAGCTTGCCAGCGTCGAAATCGTTCAAGGCATCAATCAAGATCTTGAGCAGATACGGGTTGACCAAATCCAAGCCGGCAATCAGGACTATGATTGCCAAGATGGAGTAGGTCATGCCCCGGAACGGCGCCATGAGCTTCCAAAGCTCCCGCCAGAACTGCTTCCAAGGGATGGTTTCCTTTTCGATTTTCGATTTTTCGCCTTCGGCCATATAGTTTTAGTTAACACGCAAAAAAGAGGTCTTAGCCTCGATCATATATGATAGTATACGCGAAAATTAGAGAAAAGTTACAATCCTAACCTGAATCGGCCTTAATGGAAACGGCTCTAGAGGCTCGATTCCGGACATTATGTCTGGGTGATAATCGTCAGGCGCAAGGATCAATTGATCCAGCGTTTCTTCTTGAAAAAGGAGTCTATCCCTCGTTCCGTCCCAGCGGAAAGGATCTCGATCAATAGCCTCTTCTTCAAACGACTAATCGCCGAGGCCTAAGAGAGAGACAAAGAAAGGGCGGATGCTTTGCGAAGCAGCCGCCTTTTTTCGTATCTAATTATTTATTGCCTGGCAGATCATTTAAATCCTTTCAATCCTTGGTAGACCCGGAAAACGTCACCAGCCCCCATCAGCACCAAGACGTCGCCCCGGCGCAGATGCCGGGCCAGATACTTGGCAACGAGCGGGATAGTCGCGATATGCCGGACCCCCTGCCTTATCCCCTGCCGGCGGTTATATGTCTCTATCTTCTCGACGAGCTGGCGGCTCGAAACCCCGCCTTGTTTCTCGCGAGCCGAACCATAGATATCCAGAATAATGAGCTCGTCCGTCATCGGGAAACTGCTGATAAAATCTGAAAACAAAGCCTTGGTGCGAGTAAAGGTGTGGGGATGGAAGACAGTTATGATCCGCTTCCCCTGATAATGTCCCCGCAGGCCCTGGAGAGTCGCCTTGATCTCGGTAGGATGATGGGCGTAGTCATCTATGACAAGAGATCCGCGATATCTCCCTAGAATCTGGCATCTTCTCTCCGTTCCTTTGAAGCCGGCCAGATGCTTTCTGACCAGCGGCCAAGGAACCCTTAATTCCCGCGCGGCCGCGATGACTGCCAGGGCGTTCGCCACATTGTGCTTCCCCAAAAGCTGGATCCGGAATTCGCCCCTATCCCGTCCGGTCGCTCGGACATGGAAACTGGTCCAACCGTTTCCCAGCCTAATATCAGCCGCTTCATAATCCGATCTTCTCGAGCCGTAGCTTATCACCCGGCCGCAGCAATGCTTCCGGACTTTCCGGCTTTCCGCGTCGCCATCGTTTAGTACTAGGAATCCGTCTTTCGGGATCTTCCTGACAAATCGGGCGAAGGCCGCGGTATAAGCAGTCCTCGTCTTGAAGAAATCCGGATGATCGTAATCGATATTGTTCAAAACCACTCCCTGCGGTTTGAAATATTTCAGCTTGTCCTGATATTCATCGACTTCGGCAACGAAAAGACGGGAACGACCGAGGAGGGCGCTACCTTCAAATTGCGGCACGCGCGAGCCGACCAGAACGCTCGGGTTCTTTCCGGAACGCTGCAAGACATAACCGAGCCAAGCTGCGGTCGTGGTCTTACCATGGCTGCCGCAAACCGCGATTCCTTGATAGCGGTTAAATGTTTCTCCCAACGCTTCGGCATATGAAACCTGAGGTATATTTTTGAAAATCGCGGAATTATTCTTGATAAAAGCTAGCTCCGGGTTATTTTCCGGCGTAAAGGCGGAAGAATGGATTATCAGGTCGGGCCGATTCGGGATATTCCCTGCGGCGAATGGCGAAAGAACCTTTATCTTCGCCTGCTTCAGGACTCGGTCGGTCAAGAAAGCGTCCTTGATATCCGAACCGCTGATATCATCCCCTCGGGATTTCAAGAATTGCGCCAGCATGGTCATGCCAACGCCTTTGATACCGATAAAATAAATTTTCTTCTTCCTTTTAGTCATTTGATTTATCATTTGCTTTTCGACTTTCCAATATCTCCTCGACCAAACCGGCCAGGCTTTCTGCCGCTCCCTTCTTGATCACCTTCCTCAGGCGGAGGCCGAGTCTTTCCCTTTCCGGTTGGTTAGATAGGAGATTCTTGATTTCCGAGATAAAGCTCTCCGGAGTCAGCTCGGCCTGGGATATGACCTTAGCGGCCATTTCTCTAGCCAGCCAGCTGGCGTTATCCTCTTGATGCGAAGCTGGTATCGGGATGATAATCGCCGCCTGACCGAAAGCGGACAGTTCAGTCAAAACGCCTAAACCGGCACGAGAGATGACTAGATCGCTTGCGGCTAATAGTTTCAAGACCTCTTCATGAGGTAAAAATTCAAACGTCTGATAGCCGCTGCCCCCATCTCCCGCCCGGACAGACTTCCCTTTTCCGGTCAGATGCACGATTTGAGCGGACATCGTTAGGTCGGGCAAGGACTTAGCAACCAAGTCGTTGATAGCCTGCGCACCCGTACCGCCGCCAATAACCAGAATAAGGGGTTTATCACCCCGGCTATAGCGGCGCCTGGTTTCCGTGGACGCTGCCTGCGCCGCCAGGATTTCCCGGTGGTTGATCGGATTCCCAATCCAGACCGCTTTCGGACCGTAATCACCCAATGATTTCTCGAAGGTCACGCTGATCACCCGGGCGAAAGGCGCCATCAGACGGTTGGCTAAGCCTGGACGGACGTCTTGCTGATGGATGACGACTGGTATTTTCCTCGAAGCTGCCGCCCAGACGAGCGGCACGCTGGAAAAGCTGCCGGCGCTTATGACGACATCGGGACGCAAGCGTCCCAATTCCCGCCTAGCTTTGAAAAAAGCGACAGCGACTTTGAAGGTATCGAAAAAATTCTGGAAAGAAAAATAGCGGCGCCACTTGCCCCCCGGCAACGTCCGGAATTCGATTGGTGCGCCAGCGAATGAGGACACGAGTTCTCTCTCTGGCCCATTCTCGGTTCCGAAGAAATAGAAACGGGCAGTTGGATAATCCAGCTGCAATTCTTTGGCCACAGGCAGAAGCGGCGTGACCGATCCGCCGGTACCGCCGCCGCTGAGCAATATCACTGGTTGTCGATTATTATTCGCCATCTAATTCTTGAGCCTAGAGATCTTGGTCTCCTGACTGATATTAAGCAATATCCCGACGGCTAGCAAGTTGACAAGTATGGCCGAACCGCCCGACGAGATAAAAGGCAGGGGAACGCCGGTCATCGGGATCAGGTTGATCATGCCGCCGATATTCAAGAAAGTCTGGGCGGCCAGCCAGACGACGATGCCGATGGCGAGCAGGCTGCCATACATATCCGGCGCCGCCCGGGCGATGAGGAGACCGCGATAAAAGATGAAAAGATACAGGAGAAGGAGCAAGGCGCTCAGGACGAAACCAATCTCTTCGGCGATGACCGGGAAAATCGCATCGCCCCAGACTTCCGGCAGATACATGAATTTCTGCCGGCTCTGCCCCAGGCCGCGACCGAACCAGCCGCCAGAACCGACGGCAATGAGCGATTGGCTTATCTGGTAGCATTTGTCATCAGCGCTATAATTCGGGTCTTTCAAGCATTTGAAACGGTCGCTCTGATAGGAGGAGCGCAGGCTGAGCATGACAAAAAGGAGCAAAACGCCGAGGAGGATGACGATGACGATATGGCTAATCTTGCCGCCACCGGCGAAGAACACTACCATCGAGGTTAAAACGATGATGAACAGGGTCCCAAGGTCGGGCTGAGCGAGCATGAGAGCGCTAATCACTCCCAAGATTATAAGAAACGGCAAAATGCCGCCGGATAAGCTGCCGAGTTCGCCCTTCTTCGCTTCCAGCCAGGTCGCCAGATAGATGAGGAACGACAGCTTCACCAGTTCCGAAGGCTGGAAGGAATAGCCGAAGATGTTGATCCAGCTGCGAGCCGTGCCATAGTCAGCTTTGAGGCCCGGAATGAAGACGGTCACTAAAAGGGCGATGGAAAAGAAGAGGAAAAAGACCGCCAGCTTCTTCCACCAGCGGTAGTTTATCTTCCAGGCCAGGAAAAAGAAGACAAGACCGATAGCTACGGCGAACAGCTGACGCAAGAGGAAGTGATAGGTATTGCCGAAACGGGCGAAAGAGACGACTGAAGAAGCGCTGAAGAGCATCACCAAGCCGAAGACGACAAGAACGATGGTCGCTGCCAATAAGCTCTTGTCCGGTTCATGCTGGCCCGGCCGGATAGCGAAGATTTTCTGGATAAGCGGCAATCCCATATCAGAATTTCCTGTCGAGCAGGAAAATTATCAACCCGATGGCCGTGCTGATCCCGGAAATTACCCAGAAACGCATGACGACTTTCGCTTCTGGCCAGCCGACCGCCTGAAAGTGATGGTGGATCGGCGAAGATAAGAAGGCTTTCTTTCCCCGGCAACGCTTGGAAACCGTCTGGATTATCACTGATAGCGATTCGGCCAAGAAGACGAAGCCGATGAAGACTAAGAGGAGGGCGCTATTAGTCAGTAGGGCGATGATACCCAAAGTGACGCCCAAACTCATGGCGCCGGTATCGCCCATATAGAAACGGGCGGGGGGGATATTGAACCACAGGAAAGCCGAAAGGGCGCCGATGATGACGCCGCAGAAAGTCGCGAGCTCATAACGGCCCATCGAGAAAGCGATGATACTATAGGCGGCGAAGGCGATAAGGAGAGTGCCGCCGGCTAGCCCATCCAAGCCGTCAGTCTCATTGACTGAGAAGGAAGTAGCGACGATAATCAAGACGAAAATCGGGATATACCAGGCGCCGATTTCGAAATTTCCCAAAAACGGGATATGGAAAACCGTCCAATCTAACTTGAAATAGAACCATAAGGCGCCGACGATCGCGATTAAGGTATAAATGAGCAGCCGGTGCCGCAGCTTCAGGCCGCCGCCGCCCAAGACGCCCTTACCCCGGACATCCAGCCAGTCGTCGAAAAGGCCAATGAGACCGGTAACTACCAAGGCGCCGAGCGGCAACAAGGTCTCCGGGCGAGACAGGAAATTAAGGTGCTCCAGGATCTTGGATGGCCATATGCTCGGCAACAAGGAAAATAGCAAAATCAAGATCAGGAGCGTCCCCCAAATCATGATGCCGCCCATGGTTGGCGTCCCTTCCTTATGAGCATGCAGCCCGCTGAAAACCGGAGTCGAACCGTTATTTCTAATCTTCTTCCCTAGCTTATACTTATAGAGATAATGGGTTAAGAGAGGCGTCACTAAGATGGCGAATATGAACGCCAAGGTCGAGAAGAAGAGGATCTTGATGATATAGAATTCGATCATAGCTTTCGCTTAGAGGAAATTAATGAAATAGATCGATAGCAGGGCGAGACACAGGAAGATGCTGGCTAGGACCGAAGCCGCCAAGAGCAGCTTGGCCAAGGCCTGGAAATCATGATGATTAGTCAAAGCGGCCGCGATACCGAAATTCAGGAGGCAGATAGCCAGGCCTGCCAAGGGGTAATAGAAAATCCGCACCGGCTGGCCAACCAGGTCGATGCCGAAATCGATATTATAATGCAGGACTAGGAGGTCACTGCTTAACCGGCGAAAGATAAAAATCGCCTGCAGCCAGGCTAGAACCTGCAAGAGGCTAAAGGAAATAAAATAGAATCGGGCCGATCTTAAGCGGCCGACTGCCCGGCAAGCATTTGCCACCTTCCCTCTAGCGACATAGAAACGCGCGTAAAAATTCGAATAAACCATAGAAAATTGATAACTCTCGGCTCTATTTTAGCATATTTCAAAAATAATATGAAATATGTTAAAATGATAGCATTATGAGCAAAAAAATCGTTAACCATCTCCTCAATTACGCAGCCCAGAGCCGGGCTGACCGGCTTCTCATCGAAAGCACTCCTGACCGCCTGGCCTGCTACTATCATTTTGGGGACGGAGAAAAGCATAGCTTCACCTTACCCAAGAAATTAGAGCAGAGCCTGCTAGACAGTCTCCGGCAGGTTTTGAAAATCGCTCCCGGCGAACTAGCGGTTAATAAATATTGTAAGGTCCATGACCGGAATTATTCCCTGACTTTCTATCTGACTATCAGGCCGGAGAAGAATGGCGAACAGGTAGCAATCACTATCGTCAGCCAACCAGACCTCGGGACAGAGCTGAAACTCGAGAAAATCGGCCTAGATAGCCCGAGCCGAGAAACTATCAGGGCGGCCCTGAAAAAGAAATCCGGCCTAGTAATCGTGAGCGCGCCAGATGGCCAAGGCAAGAACACCACTCTCAAGGCCCTCCTGGCCACCCTTGATTTATCGCGCCTTAACGGCTACTATTTCGCCCAGCGGCCGGAAACCAGTATTGCCGGCCTCAACTGCTTGAAACCGACCGAAGCTAATTGGGACCGGTTGCTGCGCCAGGACTCAGACCTGATAGTCCTAAACGATGCCGGTAGCGCCGACATCCCTAAAGCCCTGAGGGCGGCTGACAGCGGTCGCTTAGTAATGATGACGATTACGTCCGCAAACGTCTGGGAAGCTCTAGCCTCGGTCTTGAAATCGGATGTTCCTCTGGACCTAAAGCTAAACGGCCTCCGACTGATTGTCAACCAACGTTTAACTAGATTGAAACGGCCGAAGTTAAAGAGCCAGAAAAAACGGGAAGGCCGGCAGCTGATCGGCTTGTTCGAGATTTTGGAAATCACGCCGGAGATGAAGCGTTTCATCCGGACCGCCGCCAATCAGAAAAAAATCGAGCGCTTCTGGGAAGACTTGACTCTCTTGGCCCTGAAGCAAGGCTATAAGTCTCTGAAAGCCGACTGGCAGAAAAAAATGGCGGCCGGCCTAATCGCTCCGCGATAAACTATGAAGGTAATCTGCGTCATTCCTGCTTGGAACGAATCGAAAAATATTTCCAAGGTCATCAGCCAGGTCAGGCCTTTCGTCGCCGAAGTCGTAGTAATCGACGATGCTTCCCGGGATGATACCGCTAGCTTAGCAACAGCCGCCGGCGCGACCGTCTTGTCGCATCCGATTAACCGCGGCCAAGGTGCCGCCCTCCAGACCGGGAACGACTATGCCTTAGGGCATGGCGCTGACATCATCGTTCATTTCGACGCTGACGACCAATTCCAAGCGTCGGAGATAAAGGATGTCATCGCTCCCCTTCTCGCCGGGCAAGCCGATATCGTCTTCGGTTCCCGTTTCCTGGGCAAGAAGAGCCAGCTGCCCCGGGCAAAAAGATACCTGATAATGCCTTTAGCCAAGCTTTTCAACCGCCTGTTTTTCGGCATCAAGCTGAGCGACCCGCAGAACGGCTTCCGAGCAATGACTAAGGAAACGGCTCAAAAGATCCGGATTAGCAACCGGGAGATGGCCCACAACAGCGAGATCCAAGCCAAGGCTTTCCGCGCCCGGCTGCGGATCACGGAAGTGCCTATCACTGTCACTTACCACGATTTCGGCCAGCGCTTTTCCGGCGGCCTGAAGATTATCAGGGACCTGGTTATTAATAAGATAATAAAATAGCTATCTATATGTGGCAGCAGATCATCGCCATAATCATCATCCTCTTCTTCCTCTTCCGGCTTTTCGGCCAGAAGAAGAAGAATGAGATCAGCCGCAATGAATTCTATCTCTGGCTGGTTTTCTGGATCATCGCCGGCGGCGCCGTCATCTTCATTAAGCAGATCGACCGCTTGGTCGCCTTCTTAGGCTTCACGGCAAGCGGCATCAATTTCCTCATCTACCTGGCAGTTCTCGGCCTCTTCTACTTAGTCTTCCGGCTCCGGCTCAACTTGGCCAAGCTGGATCATAATCTGACAGAGATCAACCGCCGCCTGACCCTGAACGAAAAAAAATAATTATGAAAATCGCCCAGGTCGTCTGCGCCTACCCGCCCTACGCCGGCGGCATCGGCAACAGCGCCCAGACCATCGGCCAGCTCCTGGCCGCCGAACACGAAGTCGCGACTTTCGCGCCGCAAACCATCAAACCGTGGCTCAGATACGGCCACGGCGCTTTTTTGCCGCAGCTCTTCTTCAAATTGCGCCATTTCGACTATATCTACTTACACTACCCTTTCTTCGGCACGGCTGAAGTGGTCTGGTTCTTCAAGCTCTTCTTCAGAAAACCCAAACTCATCATCCACTACCACATGGACGTCAAAAACCTATCCCTAATTGCTAAAATCCTGAGCTTACCTAGCCGCCTCATCCGTCCGCTTCTTTTGCGCCAAGCCGAGACAATCGTCAGCGCCAGCCTAGACTACATAAAGTCCAGCCAAATAAGGAAATATCTGGCGGCTCATCCGGAAAAGTTCCAAGAAATCCCTTTCGGAGTCGACCTGAAGAAATTCCAGCCGAAGCTGCTCAACCGGCCGGCCGACAACCAAGTCATCGCCAAAGCTAAGGAAATCGTAAATTACATCAATGATACTTTCATCAAGCGCGACCGCCTAAACCTACTCTTCGTCGGCGCCCTGGACAAAGCCCATTATTTCAAAGGTATCGACGTCCTGCTCCGCGCGCTTGTCATCCTGACGTCGCGGCGCTGGCGGCTCAAGATCGTAGGCGAAGGCGACCTGAAGCCAGAATATGAGGCCTTGGCTAAAAAATTGCGGCTCGAGAACCAAGTAGAATTCCCCGCCAAGCTGGCCGGAGCGGAACTGGTCCGCGCTTTCCAGGAAGCCGACCTCTTACTCCTGCCCTCTACTAACAGCAATGAAGCTTTCGGCCTGGTGCTAATCGAGGCCATGGCTTGCGGCGTGCCGGTCATCGCCTCCCGCCTGCCCGGCGTCAGGAGCGTCTTTCGCGACCATAGCGAAGGCCTATTGGTCGAACCAGGCGACGTCCTAGATTTAAAAAACAAGCTAGAATTCATTTGCAATAACGAGAGGCTGCGCCGGAACATGGCTCTTTCCGCCCGGCGCCTGACCGAAGAAAGATATGGTCTCGACAAGATGCAGGAAAGACTACTAGGATTATTCTCATGAAAATCGCTTTAGCCAATAATCTATATCCGCCTTTCGAGCGCGGCGGCGCTGAAACCGTTGTCGTGAAAATGGCTGCTGACTACCGGGCTCAAGGCCACGAGGTTTTCCTGTTCACTACCCGGCCGCTAGGGAAGGAAGTGTCCGTTCCCCAGGACCTGAAGATATATTATTTCCCTTCCCGCTTCTACTCCTTGGCTGGATGCTCGACGCTGAGCCGTTTGCTCTGGCATTTGGGCGACCTCTTCGCTTTCCGGAAATATTTCCAGGCCAAAAAAATATTACGCGCGGAAAAGCCAGATATTCTCATTACCCACAACTTGACGGGGCTGGGCTTTCTGCTCCCGGCGGCAGCTCGAAAACTGAAAATCCGCCACGAACACTTCCTCCATGACATCCAATTGCTCCATCCCTCTGGCCTCATGTTCTACGGCCAGGAGAATATGATTAGTTCTCTGCTCGCCCGCCTGTATCAGGCCCTTACCCGTTCCTGCCTCGCTTCCCCGGCTAAAGTCATCTCTCCTTCCCGTTGGCTCCTCGACCTGCACTGCCGCCATGGCTTCTTCCCTGATTCTGATACAGAAATCCGGCCTTTCGCCCCCTTAGCCAACCAGCCAGCTAAACCTCGGGACGTGACCTCTCACCACAGGGAAACCATCTTCCTCTTCGTCGGACAAATCGAGACCCATAAAGGCATCTTCTTTCTGATTGAGACTTTCCGAAAACTACCGGGCCACGCTCGCCTAAAGATCGTCGGTGACGGCGCACAGCTCGTGGCTGCGAAAAAAATCGCCGCGGATGATCTTCGAATCGAATTCCTAGGCCGGCGGCCGTTGGCGGAAACGAAAGAGATAATGGCAACAAGCGATTGCCTCGTCGTCCCTTCCCTCTGCTACGAGAATTCCCCGACCGTCATACCCCTTGCTCACCAGGCCGGCTTGAAAGTGATTGCTAGCGATCTGGGCGGCATTCCGGAAATCATGGGGCCGGGCGACAGGCTATTCAAGCCCGGAGATAGTATTGACCTGCTAGAAAAACTAAAAACCGCCTGACTGGCGGTTTTTTGCAACTTTTGAAATATTACCTATTGGGCTGCGAAACCATGCAGCCGCTTGTTAGCCTGGATATCGAAAATTGTCTTCTTGAGACCATTCTCGAGCGTCACGACCGGCATCCAACCTAATTCGGTCTTCGCTAGGCGGATATCCGGCAGGATTAACTCGCTGACGAAGAGCTGGGAATCAGAAAACGAGACTGTCGATTGCGAACCGGTTTCCTTCAAAATTATTCCGACCAGGTCCTTTAGCTTGATATCGACATCGGAACCGATATTGATAGGGCCGGCCAGTTCCGAGCCCATGAATTTAGAAACCGCATCCAGGACATCATCGATATAGCAGAAAGAGGAGGAGAAATTCTCCAGACCGGGGACCGTAATCTCCTTGTTTTCCAAGGCATTATTGATGAAATCCGGAATCATCTGGTCGTCGTTGAGCTCGAGGCGCGGGCCATAGACCCGGAAAAGACGCATGATCTTGGCATTGATTCCATAAAGGGCGCGGTAGTTGCTAACCATGGTCTCGGCGAAGCGTTTGCCTTCATCATAACAGCCGCGCTCTGAAAGCTGGTCGACAGAACCCAAGTCTTTTTCCCCTGCCTGGCGTTTCGGATCATCGATATTCCGCGGACCGTAGACGACGGAGGAAGAAAACTGCAAAAATTTTGCTTGATATTTGACCGCCAAGTCGAGGAGGTTCTTGACGCCCTGCGAATTAGCCAAGAGCGTTGCCAAGCGATTTTCCAAGAAATGGCGCGGCGACATGGGACAGGCGAGGTTATATATCTCCTGCAAACCTTGGAACTCGATCTTAAATCTCTGCAAGCCGGGCAAAGCTTCTAAATCCAGAGGCTTAGAGATATCGTGGTTGATGAAGATGAAATCCGGGTTAGCCAGCAGGTGGTCGATATTCTTCTCGCTGCCAGTGATAAAATTATCGATGCAGATGACCTTGCAATCCTTGATTAATTGGTCGCAGAGATGGGAGCCGATGAAACCGGCGCCACCGGCGACCAGGACGTTTTTCTTATCGAAGATGACTTGCTTAGGCATATGGTTAATTATTCACTTTTATTATACCAACATTCGCTCCGCCATTAAAGCCCTCCTCCCAGGCATAGAATGATTCGAGCAGGTTAGCCTGGCCGTCAAAGACCCGGACGTGAGGTGCGGCGCCGGGATTGGCGCCGACGGCAATCTCTGCGATCCCGTCATTATTCAAGTCAGCCGCCGCCAGACTGAAGCCGTTCTGCCAGTTCTTCTTATAGGCCAAGAACTGCTTCTTGAGCTGGGCATGATTATCATAGATCTTCACTTGCGGTTCCCGGCCTTTGCCCGGAGCGACGATTATCTCGGCCTGATTGTGCCCGGCCCGGCTATCAATATTCGCGACGACCACTTTCACGCCGCCACGGAATTTCTTCTCATAGGCGAAGAAGACGCCAATCAGCTTTCCACTAGTATTGAATATCTTCACTTGCGGCGCTTGCCCTGGGCCGTAGCCGATGACAATTTCAGCGTCCCCGCGGCCATCGATATTGCCAGCGGAAACGTTCAAGCCACCGCGCCAGCTCTTGCTGTCTACCGCGAACTGCTTCTTAAGCCTGCCGCTCCCGTCGAATATCTTCACTTGGGCCGGCCCGGAGCCAGCCGGGACCGCCAGGATTTCCGCTCGGTCGTCGTTATCGAGGTCATAGGCTGCCAGATTCACGCCGCCGCGGAAACTCTTGTCAAAAGCCAAGAACTGCTTGATAAGCTTGCCATTGCGGTTGAAAACTTTGACTTGCGGCGCTTGCCCGGCCGGCAAACTCAGGATAATCTCCTCTTGTCCGTCGCCGTCTACGTCGCCAGCCGCCAAGCTGCCCACCAAGTTAGTCTTGTCACTTAGAGTCAAACGGCTGACCAGTCCGCCGTTAGCCGCCATGAGCTGCGGCGCCTTATTGCCGCTGACCGGGAAAACCAATAATCGCCCCATCCGGCGAAAAAGCTCTTCTTTCGCCAGCTCTACGGCCCGGCTAACGTTTAGGCGGCCGTTGCCTAATTCGCCTGGATAGCTGGGGTTGAGGCGGCTGACATTGTCCGTCGCAGCGAACAGGATATTGACCACTTCCTGCTGGGTAAGTTCGGGATTAGCTTGTTCGATCAAAGCCAAGGTCCCAGTGACAAGAGGGGCTGCCATCGAAGTCCCAGACCAATAGCCGTCATAGTTCTTATTCGGATTAGCTGAATCGATGCCGGCCGGCACGGTGCTAAAGAAACTAATTCCCGGAGCAACCAGATCGACGCAGCGCGAACCGTAGCTGGAAAAACGGGTCTTCTGATCAAGGGCGTCAGTCGCGGCTACGCCGATAACCATATTCTCGCCGAAACTGCCGTCATAGCAGGCCGGATAGACCGGCGTCTTATCAATATCATAGCCTTCGCCGCCCGCTTGCTCGTTGCCAGCGGCCGCGACGATGATCACGCCGGAGCGATGGGCGCGCCGGATCGCTTCCTGTAAGCCCTCGCTATAATCGAAGCTGGTGAAACTCAGATTGATGATATCGGCGCCATTATTAATCGCGTAATCGATAGCGCGGATGACATCGCTTACCTTCCCGTCGCCCTTGTCGTTTAGAACCTTGAGCGGCATGATCTGCGTCTGCCAGGTGACGCCAGCGATCCCTTCCCGATTATTGCCTTGGGCGGCAATGATGCCGGCGACCATGGTGCCGTGCGAGACTCCGGACTCGGTCCAGCCGTCTGAGAATTTCGGCGACGGATCAGGCACGTTGCTAACGAAATCCCAACCGTTTATGTCATCTATGAAGCCATTGTGGTCATCGTCAATCCCGTTAACCGCCGTTTCTTTTTGGTTGCGCCAGATGTTTTCTTTCAAATCCGGATGGTTGATTGCGACCCCGGAATCGATGACGGCCACTACCACGTCCGGGCTGGCCGTTATCTTGTCCCAGGCGCTATCGGCCTTGATCCGGGAAAGGTACCATTGGTTCTTATAATAAAAATCGTTTGGCGAAAAATTAGCCAAAACCGGTTCAGCCAGGAAGAAGGATAATATAAAAAAAGATGCTATGATTCTCTTCATATAACACCTTAATGATAGCATAAATCCGCCTTTTGGCAAAAATCGGCGATCCTATTTTTTAGCCAAGCCCCCTAAGACTTCTAGGGTCTCTTCGGCGCAATGGCGCCAGCTGAAATCTTTCACTTTCTCTAAGCCTTTCCTGGCCAATTCGGAGCGCAATCCTTGGTTAGTCACTATCTCGACCATCGCCTGAGCAATCGCCCAATTGTCATTCTGATCGAAATATAGGACGGCATCGCCGGCAATCTCGTGCAAGACCGGAATGTCGGAAACAGCCGTCGGTAAGCCGCAAGCCAAGGACTGGATGACCGGGATGCCAAAACCTTCATGGCGGGACGGGAAGATGAAAGCGCTCGCACCGTTGAAGATATAGGGCAAGTCTTCTTCCGCTACCCAGCCAGGCATAAAAACGTCGTTATTGAGATCGAACTCCTCGATGACATACTTCACTTCATCATAGCCGAAACTGGCATTACCGATCAAGACCAATTTCTCCTTTATCTCCGGATGATCCTCGCGGATGAGCGACAAGGCTTCGATCAGGGCCGATGTGTTCTTCTTCTTCTCTAAGCGCCCGACATAAAGAAAATATGGCGCTTCCAAACCGTATTTAGCTAGGACCGCCTTGACCTTATCAGGATCAGCCAGCGGCCGATACTGTTCGCTATAGCCGTTATAGATTACCTTTATCTTCTCCGGCGAAGTCTGGGGATAGATGCTCAGTATCTCTCGCCGGCTAAAATTGGAAACCGTGATTATCTTCGCCGCGTGGTGCAAGGCATAGGCGGTCGACCAATATAGATAATCCAAGGAAGTGGCACGATACTTGCCGCCGGTTATAAGCCTCACCAACCAATTGACCAAGCAGCGGCCGATCAAGCGAGTCTTCACTTCCTCGGAAAGATAGAGGTTCTGTTCGCGCACGAAAGCCAGGTCATGGATGGTGTTGACGGTCCGACGCGGATGGCAGAGTGGCAAGGCATGCGCTGGGACGAAAAGGACATCCGGACGATGGAAGATCATCTCCAAACTCAAGCGGCCCAAAGTCCAGAAGGAAATCAGCGGCCAATGCAGGATCTGGCAGGAAAAGTTAGGGCTATCCTTAATAGCTTCTTGCAATTCCTGGGAAGGGGTCGCGTTCAGATAAAGCCTATACTCATTAACCTTGTCCAGCTGCGCTAAGTTGGCGATGACATAGAACGAATACCACTCGGTTCCAGTCTTATGCTTTTTGTTGGCGCGAGAAGCGTCGATGCCGATTACCATAAGAAATTAAAATCAGCCTTGTTCCGGAGAACAGGCTGATCGTTATTTAGTCGCTAAGATGCTGCGCTTATATGAATCCAGATTATCCAGGGCGATGCCGGTCCCTTTGGCAACGCAGAGCATGGCATCGTCGGCGACATAAGCGGGCACGCCGGTCGTCCGTGAGATCAGTTGGTCGATGTTCCGGAGCAAAGAGCTGCCGCCGGTGAGGACGATCCCCTTGTCGATGATGTCTGCGGCCAATTCCGGCGGGGTCTTCTGCAAGACTTTCTTAGCTGCGGAGATGATTGCTTCGAGCTCGTTCTGAATCGCTTCGGTCACATCGTCGCTCGAGACGGTGATGCTGCGCGGCAAGCCCGTGACGATATCGCGGCCGCGAATCTCCATATGCAGCTTGTCTTCCATATATAAGGCCGAGCCGATATTGATCTTGATTTCTTCCGCCGTCCGTTCGCCGATTGCCAGGTTATATTTCTTGCGGACATACTCTAAAATAGCAGCGTCGAACTTGTTTCCGCCGACCCGGACCGAAGTCGAGGCGACGATGCCGCCTAAAGAGATGACCGCCATCTCCGCTGTCCCGCCGCCGATATCGACGACCATATGCCCGGTTGCCGAACCGATCGGAATATCAGCGCCGATAGCGGCCGCGACCGGTTCCTTGATGATATAGGCCGCCTTGGCGCCGGCGGCGATAGTCGCTTCGATGACTGCCCGGCGTTCGGTCGAGGAGATGCCAGCCGGTACCGCAACCATTACTTCCGGCCGGAAGAGGCGAATGCCGCCCAAGGTCTTGTTGATAAAATAACGGATCATAGCTTCGGTCGCCTTATAATCCGCGATGACGCCGTCCTTCAAGGGCTTCACAGCGACGATCGTATCCGGCGTACGACCGAGCATGTCCTTAGCTTCGTTCCCGACCGCCAGGATCTTCTTGTCCGTAATAGAAACCGCCACCACGCTCGGCTCGTTGATGACGATGCCGCGCTTGGGCAGATAGACGAGAGTATAGGTTGTACCGAGATCGATCCCGATGCGAGAGATAAACATAGTGGAATAGGTTATAATCCATATTAGTATTTTCCGATGGTTTAGTCAAATATCAGGCCTAAAAAAGACCCCCAATATTGAACTGTACCCCATAAAGTAGACACGGAAACGTGTCTATTTTTTTGTGGTTA
>CAYOKE010000015.1:0-19300 GCA_964404515.1 uncultured Gammaproteobacteria bacterium
TTTTACAACTCGCCTAGTCTTTTTACCCCGTGTCTACTTTATGGGGTACAGTTCACATACGGAGTACTTTTTAGTTTATATTTTATGTAGGTAATCGAACAGGCACTGACCAAGGACAAGCGAATGACGCAGAAGCGGAGTGAGTACGATAATTCCCCTAGGGACTACGTAATAAAAAACTCCAAACAAGTTGGAGTTTTTTATTACGTAGTCCCTACGGGAATCGAACCCGTATTGCATGGCTGAGAACCACGCGTCCTAACCATTAGACGAAGGGACCGTTCTGTTGTATGCCCATCTATCCCAGTATTTGGCCGATGATGGCGGGTTGGCCGTGTAGGAATTCTTCTGGTGTCATCATTTTTTTGCCCTCAAGTTGTAATTTTAATATAACCAAAGCATCTTGTCCACACCGGACGGCGAGGTCATCGCCGCATAGGAATAATTCGCCCGGTCGATGTTCGCTATCCTCTAGTATTTCCGGTCTGGCAGCAGCGATTTTTAGGTTCTTGCCTTGGTATCGGCTATAAGTCCCGGGCCAGGGGTTATAGGCGCGGATCATTCTCTCTATTTCCGTCGCCGGCTTCCGCCAATCAATGAGGCCATCTTCCTTAACTAATGTCTTGACGTAGCTCGCCCGGGAGTCATCCTGCGCTTGCAGTTCGATTTTCCTGCCCAGCCAATCGTCTAGAGTCGGCACTAATATTTCCGCCCCTAGTTCTGACAGCTGGTCATGGACAATCTCTAGCGTCTCGCGGCCATTAAGGCGTATTTCAGCTTGCCTTAAGATTGGCCCGGTGTCAAGGCCAGCGTCCATCTTCATTATGGTTATGCCAGTATTCTTATCGCCATTTAAAATCGGGGCGTTCAAACAAGCCGCTCCGCGGTATTTAGGCAAGAGGGAGGCATGGATATTGATACAACCGTATTTTGGGATATCCAGGATGTTTTGAGGAATTATCTTGCCATAGGCGATAACGACAATAAGGTCAGGCGCTAAATCCCTGATTCTTTCGACTTCGAGCCTTATTTTTTCCGGCTGGAAGACTGGCAACTGGTTTTTCTGGGCCAGAATCTTCACCGGCGGCGGCGTCATCATCTGCTGGCGCCCGACCGGCTTGTCGGGTTGCGTAAAAACGCCGACGATTTCGAATTCAGGGGCGGCGATGAGGCGGCTTAACCCAGGCAGGGCGAATTCCGGCGTGCCCATAAATATTAGGCGTTTTTTTTCGTTGGACATAAAGGAGAAGGGGGTGCTATATTAATATCATGCTTACTAATCTTATCAATTTTGTCTTGGCTACGACCCAAGGGCTGGGTTATCTCGGCGTCGGGGTCCTTATGGCCGTCGAATCGTCATTCCTGCCCCTGCCTTCCGAGGTGGTGATTCCCCCCGCTGCTTATCTGGCTAGCCAGGGAAAGATGGATATATTCCTTATCATCCTAGTCGGCGTAGTCGGCAGCATCCTAGGGGCGACCGTCAATTATTTATTGTCAATGTCTTTAGGGCGCCTGGTTATCTATAAGCTGGCCGCTCAACCTTGGGCGCGTTTTATATTAGTAACTCCGGAAAAGATCGAACGGGCAGAGAAGTATTTCTTGAAGAGCGCTAATTCTGCCACTTTTTTCGGCCGCTTAATCCCGGTTGTCCGCCACCTGATTTCCATCCCGGCCGGCTTCTCACGCATGAACTACGGGCGTTTCGTTCTCTATACCGCGCTCGGTTCTGCTATCTGGGTCAGTATCCTAGCGGCGCTCGGTTATTTCATTGGCGCCAATCAGGAGCTTATCCATGAGTATTACCAGGAGATCTACTGGACTTTATTAGCCCTGGGTATCGTTTGGATCGGCTGGAAAGTTCGTAAGAGAAAGAAGAGGAAGAACCGGGTTGGCTAATAGGCGGCTATTTTCTTTTCGCTACCTTATCGATAAATAGTATTCCGTCTAAATGGTCGGTTTCATGTTGAATGACTCGCGCTAGCAGACCGCTAGCAGCGAGTTTTTTCTTTTCGCCCCCCCGGTCTAGATAGACGCAGATTATCTTTTTGTATCTTTCGACCGGCGCGTAGATTATCTCGCCTTTTTCATTGAGGACTGACAGGCAGCCTTCTTCGTCTATTTCCCGCGCCCAGGATTTTTTCGTGATCTGTGGGTTTATCAGGAAGAAGTTTTCACTCTCATGGCGGATAACGATGGCCCGGAGGTTGCGCCCGACTTGCGGCGCAGCTAAGCCGGCGCCGTCTTTTTTTAGCATGGTCTCTTCCATATCTGAAAGTAGGGCCTGGATTTCCGGGCTAGCTAACTCCTTAGCCGTTAAAGCCGTGGATTTTTTCCTGAGAATCGGATTGGGATGTAGGATTATTTTTAGTTGTTCAGACATATGGTTATTTTTGGTCGATAATCTTGAAGAAATATTTCCATCTCGAGCCGTCTTTAGCTAGCTCCTTGGTGTCGTTTAGGGCGATTTCTATTTCGTGGACCGGCTTCTCCTTACAGACCTTGAAAATCGCCGAGCGTTTGAAGCCTGGCGCTCCTAGTTCCTTTATCACGCGCAAAGCTAATTCCTGCCAGGGATAGGCTGGCGGCTTAATCGTCTTCTTGGTTTTGATTATATCCGAGAAAGATTGGAACCGGTCAGAAGGCATAATAGCCGGATTATAATTTGAATTCTAAACTCAGGTAACCGATACCGAAATCGGTCTGATAGGCTAGGACCTGGGTCCTATATTTTCTTCCATCCAGCACCCCCAAGGCGATGGTAAGCGGTTTCAAGCCGCATTCCCCCGCGCCCGCTATCAACTTAGGATCCAGTTTCAGGATATTTTCGCTAGCTGTTTCCGGCTCGCTCAGGTATTCGATTAGCCGGTTATCGAATTTCGCGCCCTTCGGGGAATAACCGCCGGGAGATTTTTTCTTCAAACGATGCGACATGTCACCGGACGCGATGACCGCGATTTTTTTGTCGCTGGCTTCTAAGATGGCGGCTAGCCTTTTCCCGAACTGGAAATGTTCCTCCGGGCTGAGCTCGCTGGCCGGAGACAGGACGACGAGCTTGAGATCCGGGATAAAGCTTCTTAGAAGATAAGCGGGAATGGCGCTGCCATAATCTAGGATTGGTTCGGAGATTAAGGATAATACGTATTCGCCGTGCAAAGAATTCTTGATCTGGTCGGCCAAAAGAGCGTCACCCGGGAAAGAAATCTTAGCGGGCAGGAAGCCGAAATCCTTGAGGCTGACTTTCATCTCCGGAGCAACATTCATGGTTAGAGCTTTTTCCTGGCTGAAGCTATGAGGAGAAATAATGATGGCAGTCTCGATTCCGGACTCCTTGAAGGCCTGGCCAGCTTGGTTATAGGCAGTAATCGTCCTTTCCAAGAAATGGAAGTTTGCTCGGCCGATTTCCGGTATTAATAGCGGGGAATGGGGCAGAAGGAAAACTTTTTTTAAAGCCATAAATTTGGGTATTTTTAGGTATTTTCAGTATAATATAAATGTCTTAGGAAGGAAAGTTGACAAGTATCTGTTTATATTGTTATGTAGAATGATTATTTAATACCCGCCGCAGAATTCCCCAGTTTTTTAAAACTGGTAATGAATGCGGCACGACTCTGAGCGAAGCGAAGATGTGTTAGAATGGTAGGTATATGAGAAAATCTACCTCTAACGCTACCTATGACATCCAATACCATTTTGTCTGGATACCAAAATACCGAAAAAGAGTACTATCCGGAGCCGTCAAGGACAGGCTGGCAGGATTGCTGTCGGAATGTGCGGAAATCAACCAATTTGAAATTATGGAGCTATCCATCCAAATCGACCATGTCCATCTGCTCCTGTCTGCCAAGCCAAGATATTCACCCTCTGATATAATGCACCTCATCAAAGGAGGAACCTCAAGGATGATTAGGCAAGAATTCCCGGAACTCGAAGAATTCCTTTGGGGCGATAGTTTCTGGGCTGACGGATACTTCGTTTCCACGCATAGCATCGTTTCCGAATCGGTCATTAGGAATTACATAAAAAATCAGGATAAAGATCGTTAATTAAAAAATACTGCGGTCTTTAGACCGCAGTGATTTTTGGCACTATTACTGGTAAAAAATAAAGCCACAACTCCCGTCGCCAGATAACGAAAAGGTTTCTATTTTTCTGATTAATGCTATAATTTATCTGTAAAAGTTTCAAAAAATCTATGAAAGACAGAAAGACTATTGGTTTGGCCTTAGGCTCTGGCGCTTTCCGCGGCTTCGCCCATATTGGCGTCATCAAGTCGCTTGAGAAACATGGTATTCCAATCGATTACTTAAGCGGTGCCAGTATCGGTGCTTGGGTGGCGGCTCACCAGGCTATTTTTAAGGACGTAAAGAGTATGGAAAAGGAGCTAGTCGAACAGCCCAAGGAGAATTTGTCAGCCTTATTAGATTTCGGCCTGATTGGTGGCCTGATTGGTGGTCAAAGATTCTCCGACTATCTGGGGAAGAGTCTGCATCATCATCATTTTTCCAAGCTCAAGATTCCGCTCAAAATAATGGCGACTGACTTGGTGAGCGGCCAGCCGTTTGTTTTCGCGAGCGGTGATGTTGCCAGAGCTGTCCGAGCCAGCACCTCCGTTCCCCTAGTCTTCAAGCCCTTGAGGTATAAGAATAAGCTGTTGGTTGACGGCGGCTTGAGTGACCCAGTACCGGCCAAATTAGTGAGGGAAATGGGGGCCGATATCGTCATCGGGGTCAATCTGTATAATCAGAAGGAATTCGTTTCCAAAAAATTCACCATGCCGAATGTCGCCCTACGTAGCACCAGGATCGCTTTGCATAACCTTTCCAAGATTGCTGCCAGTAATGCCGATGTTATCATCGAGCCGGATACTTCCCGCTTCATTAACGAGAATAGTTTCTCCAAATATTTCACCAAGGCGATTGCTAAGAAGATGATCAGAATCGGAGAAAAAGCGACGGATAAGGCAATTCCGGAGATAAAGAAATTACTCCTATGAGATATCGGTTTTATACCACTTCGCAGAAAGCTTGGGATGGCATGTTCAAGGCCATGGCCGCTGCTCAGAAGTCGATTTACATGGAAATGTATATTTTCCTGGCAGATACGCAAGCGACCCATGACTTCTTGGGCCTGCTCAAGGATAAGGCGCGGGCCGGGTGCGAAGTAGTGGTAATCGCCGATGCGCATGGTAGCGCTTCCTTGGCTTCCGGTACGGTGCAGGATCTACGTTCCGCGGGCGTGGAATTCATATATTTCAGCCATTGGCTGAAACGGACGCACCGCAAAATCCTAATCATCGATAACAAAATCGCTTTCATCGGCGGCGTTAATATCAAGGAGAAGATTCGGCATTGGCATGATCTGCAGCTTAAGATCGAGGGCCCGACCGTCCAACCGCTCATCAAATCCTTCGCCTATTCATATCAGCTCGCCGGAGGCAAGAGGGAATCGATTTTGCAATATAGCCGACGACCATTAGTCAAGAAGATAAAGTCCTGGGTAACGGATAATTTCGGAGGCGCTAACCAGAATTATTATTTGAATAACTATTATCAGGAGAGGATTGCCTCGGCTAAGAGCTTGATCCAAATTGTTACCCCCTATCTCCTTCCGCCGCGCTGGCTCCTGGCCTGTCTGGATGAAGCTTGCCGTCGCGGGGTCACTGTCGAAATAATCATTCCTAACGATACCGACGTTAAGCCCCTTAATAAGATTAATTATTTGAATGCTTGCCGGATGGCTGGTTTCGGAGTTAAGTTCTATCTGATGCCGGTCATGAATCATGCTAAGATCATGCTAATCGACGATGAAGAAGGCGTAATCGGTTCTCAGAACATGGATGTCCTGTCTTTCAACCTGAATATGGAGGCGGGCGTCTTCTTCCGGCAGAAGAGCCTGGTCCATGACCTGAAGAACATCATCGAGCATTGGAAGAAAGATTCCCTGCTTTTTACGGCGGCCGACCGGAAAATGAAATGGACGGATCAGATTCTCATCATATTTTTTAAATTTTTCTACCCGATATTCTAAAATCGGTTCCTTGCGTGACCTTGCTGTCGACGGCCGGAGAACGGCCGTCTTGTCTTTTGTGCCGTTTTCCGCTATAATTGACTTTAATTATTTCTTAGATTTTCAAAACCATGGCGGGAAGCTTCATCAAGGTTAGAGGGGCGCGGACGAATAACCTGAAAAATATCAATCTGGATATTCCTCGCGATAAGCTGGTGGTTATCACCGGGCTATCCGGTTCAGGGAAATCTTCCTTAGCCTTCGATACTATCTATGCCGAAGGGCAACGACGCTATGTCGAGTCCTTGTCTTCATATGCGCGGCAATTTGTCGGCCTCATGGATAAGCCGGATGTCGACCTTATCGAGGGTTTATCGCCGGCCATTTCTATCGACCAGCGGACGGTCGGCCATAATCCCCGTTCGACAGTGGGGACGATAACGGAGATATATGATTATCTACGCCTCCTGTATGCCAAGGTGGGTGAGCCGCATTGCCCAAATTGTGGATTGAAATTAAAGAAGGGCTCCGTCGAGAAGAAGGTGATAAAGAAGGTGCGCGGTCGAGAGATAAAATCAGCTAAGATCGACCGTTTTTTCCGTTGCCTGGAATGCGGCTATGAACGTCCGGGGTTGGAAGCTCGGGATTTTTCTTTCAATTCCGCCCAAGGCGCCTGTCTAGATTGCGGCGGGTTGGGGACGAAGTCAGAAATTGATCCGAATCTGGTTTTCAACAATAACCTGAGCATATTAGAAGGAGCGATCAAACCGCTTTCGCATGCTAACCTAAATGGAAATGGCCTGTTTTTGGAGTTGAATGAGCTCGCGACTCGCCATAATTTCAGTTTACGGCCAGCCATCAAGGATCTAACCCCAGATCAGAAGAAGCTGATTATGCGAGGAGACGGCCAGTTCCCGGGTCTATTGAAAAATTTAGCTGACAAATATGCCGAGACCAAATCCAGCTTCGTAAAATCGGAAATCGAGAAGGTGATGCGCGTTTCTCTCTGCCCCTCTTGTCGCGGCGCTCGGCTAAAGCCCGAAGTTTTGGCTGTCAAAATTGCTGACCTATCGATCTTCGACGTTACTAACCAGAGCCTGAAGGAGTTGCGTAATCTTTTATCCGGTTGGTTGAGAAGCGAGATAATCAGCAATGGCCAAGCCGACATCGCCATGCCGATTTTGAAAGAAATCTTGAAAAATCTGGAATTCTTGTCCAATGTCGGTTTGGATTATCTGACGTTAAGCCGTTCGGCCGCAACCCTATCTGGCGGCGAGGCGCAACGTATACGCTTGGCTTCCCAGGTCGGTTCGACACTGAGTGGCGTCCTCTATGTTCTAGATGAGCCGTCAATCGGCTTGCATCAGAGGGATAATGATAAGCTGATAACGACTCTTAAGAAGCTTCGTGATAACGGCAACACGGTGATCGTTGTCGAGCACGATGCGGCGACCATCCTGGCGGCCGATTGGCTGATTGATGTCGGACCGGGGGCCGGAGAATATGGCGGCAATATCCTCTTTACTGGCACGCCGGCAGAGATAAGGGGTTGTCGCGAATCCTTGACTGGTGCCTATCTGGCTGGCAAGAAGGAGATCAGAATGCCGAAACAGTTTAGGAGGGGGAGCGGCAAGGCGATAAAAATTATCGGTGCAGCTGAACATAACTTGAAAAATATTGATGTCGAGATACCGCTGGGCAAGCTGGTAGCCATCACCGGTGTTTCTGGCAGCGGCAAGTCGACCCTGATGAGTGATATCCTGGCCACGGCCTTAAGCAAGAAATTCTATCGCGCCAAGGTCGAGCCGGGCGTCTATAAGGATTTAGTTGGGTTGGAAGCGATTGATAAGGTAATTGATATCGACCAGTCGCCAATCGGGCGGACGCCACGCTCCAACCCGGCGACCTATACCGGGCTCTTTACCTATATCCGCGACTTGTTCGCCGCTTTGCCAGAAGCGCGCCTGAAAGGGCTTGGAGCCGGGCATTTTTCCTTCAATGTCCCGGGCGGACGATGTGAAAATTGCGCCGGCGACGGGGTGATAAAGGTAGAGATGCAATTCTTGACTGATGTCTATCTGACCTGCGAAGTCTGTGGCGGCCGTAAATTCAAGCCTAAAGTCTTGGAGATAACGTATAATGGGAAGAATATCGCTGAAATTTTGGATATGACCGTAGCCGAAGCTAAAGAATTCTTCAAGAGTCATTCTGCTATTAGCCAGAAGCTGAAGACCCTGGATGAAGTCGGGTTGGGATATATAAAGTTAGGCCAGAGCGCCACGACTTTCTCTGGCGGCGAAGCGCAACGCATCAAGCTAGCGACGGAACTGTCACGTCGGGCGACCGGCAAGACTCTGTATATACTCGATGAACCGACGACCGGCTTGCATTTTGCCGATATTGACCGCCTGCTTAAGGTCTTAAACCTGTTGGTCGATCAAGGCAATACCGTCCTTATCATCGAACATAATTTGGATGTCATAAAATCGGTCGATTGGGTAATCGACTTAGGGCCGGAAGGTGGAGAAAGCGGCGGCTATCTGGTCGCGGCCGGAACGCCGCCCGAAGTGGCGAAAGTCGCCAAGAGCTTTACGGGGCAGTACCTGAAGAAGATGTTATAATAGAATTATGAGAGATATAAAAAAACCGGCTTCTTAGAAGAAGCCGGTTTTGCTACATATCCGCTAGTATCTTTAATTCCAATTTTTTTGTCTCGGTATCCAGGGTGGCGAAAGTTGCTTGGTGGAAAACGCCGGCGATATTGCCGGGGTTAACCACCATGACTTCGCCCGGTTTTTCCAACCAAGGCTTGTGGGTGTGGCCATAGAAGACGAAGTCAAGAAGAAGGGGAGTTGTTTCCAAGATTTGGGTGACATCGCGGCGGTCATGGCAGAAGCCGATATTCGCTCCCCCGATTTCCCGGATACCGATCTCTCCGCAGTAATTGACGTTCGGGAAAGCAGAAAGGGAATTCTCTTCATATAGCTCGATGTTGCCATGCACTAAAAAAATCTCGCCTGGGAAATTCGTGGCGAGAAAACGGACAGTTTCTATAGTCGTTATGTCGCCACAGCAGATGAGCTCTTCGGCCCGGTTCTGCCGGCACCAATTCAAGCATTTTTCCAGGTTAGCCAGGTTATCATGGATGTCAGAGATGATAGCAATTAACATATCGTTATTTCCGGCCGCTTAACTTTATTTCATAGGCCATCTGTTCCAGTTTGCGCAAGTGGCCGCGGGCCTGGTCGTATTTAGTTCGCAAGTAGCCGGTCATGTCGAAATCGATTAATTGGGACATGATTTCTTCCGCATTCTTCTTAAGTTTGTCGACAGCCGACCATTTGCCTTTAGCTGCCTGGTTAGTCGCGTAACGGACCAGTTCGCCAATCAGGTCGCAGACACCACCAAGATAGGCTTCAAAATCAAGAGAAAGATCCTTCGTCGCTTCGATTTTTTTGCCCTTGATGACGAGATAAAAAGTTTTGCCTTCCAAGTATTCTTCCGCGGCCGCCTTATAGGCGCCTTCGCGTTGCAGACGAGTGGCGCCGAAATGCTGCTCTAGATTCTTAAAAGCTTTTTCGATATCAGCCAGCTTCTTCTCGGCCGTCTTTATATCTTGGCGCTGAAGGGCAAAAATGGTCTTTTTAGCTTCGAACAGGATATTATTGGCTGCGCTTGAAATTTGCCGCCTTTCCGATTCGTTAGTTCGATAGTCATTTTTGAGCTGCGCTAAAAATTTTTCGTTAATCATATTTTATTTAAATTACTCGGAAGACTTCTTCTAAGCTAGTTTCGCCAGCCGCTGCTTTTAGGACACCATCTTGGAGCATGGTAACCATACCTTCTTTTACGGCCGCCGCTTCGATTTCTGAGTCCGTGATATTTTCGGTCTGGATAAGTTTTTGGATTTCCGGGCTCATAGTGATGGTTTCGTACAGGCCGAGCCGGCCTTTATAGCCAATATTTCCGCATTGGTCGCAGCCAGCGCCCTGGTAAAAGGTTGGGTTGACCGGGATTTTTATTTCCGGATTTTTTATAGAATCAAGGATCGTCTGGACATTCTTAACGTCATCTGGCGAGAGAGTAGCCGCCTTCTTGCAATGAGGGCAGAGGCGGCGGACCAAACGCTGACCGATCGTGAATTCAATGGCATTGGCAAGGGTTTGGCGTTCCAGCCCCAGACCGGTAAAGCGAGAAATGGCGCCCGCGGCGCTGTTAGCATGTATGGTCGAGAGAACTAAATGCCCGGTGAGCGAAGCCTCAATGGCAATCTTGGCCGTTTCTTGATCGCGGATTTCCCCGATCATCATGATATTTGGGTTCTGGCGCAGGAGGGAGCGCATGGCAGAAGCGAAGGTATAGCCTCGCTCCTCATCAATCTGGGTTTGCATGACACCAGGCAATTGGTATTCAATTGGGTCTTCGACCGTGATTATCTTGACGTTCGGCTTGTTCAATTGGTTGAGTATACTATACAAGGTGGTAGTCTTGCCGCTGCCGGTTGGGCCAGTAGTGATAATGATGCCGCGCGTTTTCTTCATAGCCTTTACCAGAGAGTTGAGGGCGACGGAAGTAATGCCGAGCTTGCCCATATCGAGATTGGCAGCTGAAGTCGTGAGTAGGCGGATGACAATCGTCTCACCGTAGCCGCCGGCAATTATTGAAATACGGCAGTCAATCTTGTGGTCCGGCAAGTAGACGTTGAAACGGCCGTCGAAAGTGGCGCGCTTGATATTGGTCGGCGCACCGGCTAGGATTTTTATTTCTGATAGCAGGGGTAGATAACTGGTTTTGGGCAGGTCTAGGATATCATGCAGGACGCCGTCGATACGGAAACGTACCTTGACGTTCTTTTCGGTCGGTTCGATGTGGACGTCGCCCGCATCATTGTTAGCCGCGAGGGCCATTATCAGATCGATCAGCTCCGTAGTTGGGATTTCCTTAACGGTTGCGGCTATTTGGCTGATATCCTTACTCAAAGCTTGGGATTTTTCTAAGACTGTTGGCGTGATTTTTACACCCCGGCCGATAGTTTGGGAAATAACAATATCATAGAGCTCATCGACATAGTCGAAGTTACCGACGACGCGATAGACTTCGTCTAACGACGTCTGCCCGTCTAAAACTTTCAGGATGCCGTCCTGAAGCATAGTAATCATGCCGTTTTCCATCGCTTGCTGCAGGATTTTGAAAGATGGCGCTTTATCGATGGTGAGCTGCTTGATTTTATCGTCCATAGTAAAGACCTCATAGATGCCGTTTCGGCCCTTATAGCCAACGAAGTTGCATTTGTCACAACCCGGTCCAGCCTTATATATTTTGGGCAGAGTTGCCGGAATGTTCAGGTTGGCCTTCGGGGAGATAACCGCTAGAATCTTGTTCACTTTTTCTTCTTCTTCAGCCGTCAACTTATGCTCCTCACGGCAATGAGGGCAGAGCCGGCGTACTAAGCGTTGCCCGATTACGGCATTTATCGACGGGACCAGGAAATACGGCTTGACCCCGATGTCGACTAAACGCGGGATGACACCAGCGGCGTCGTTAGTGTGAAGGGTGGAGAGTACTAAGTGGCCAGTGAGTGAAGCTTGGACGGATATTTCCGCTGTTTCCAGGTCGCGGATTTCGCCGACCATGACCACGTTCGGGTCTTGGCGCAATATCGAGCGCAAGCCGTCAGAAAAAGTAAAGCCGCGCTTGACGTCGACTTGGCTCTGGTTTATGCCTGGCAATTGGTATTCGACAGGGTCTTCCAGGGTGATGATTTTCGTGCCCGGCAGGTTTAATTTATTGATGACGGCGTAGAGCGTAGTAGTTTTGCCGCTGCCGGTCGGGCCGGTCGTCAGGATGAGGCCATTTGGTTTGGATATTTCCCGTTTTAAGATTGGCATGATTTCTGGCCGGACGCCCAAACTTTCAAGGTCGAGAGCGGTCGCCGTTGAATCCAGAAGGCGCATGACCACGCTTTCGCCATAGGCGGTCGGTAGAAAAGAACAACGGACGTCTATCTTCCGATTTTTTAAGAAGATGGTATAGCGGCCGTCTTGCGGCTTATTTTCGATGTTTATCTTTACCCGGGCTAATATTTTGAGGCGAGAAATAATCTTTTTCCATTTATCGCGCTTAATAATCGCCGCTTCCTGCAGGACACCATCGATGCGGATTCGGACGGCGACGCCGGCTTCTTCCGCTTCGATATGGATATCGCTTGCTCCGACTTTGATAGCAGTCGCGAGCATAAGGGTGACGATATCGGAGACATTAACTTCGTTGATCTTGTCGTTAAGGCTCTTGAAATTGCTAATCGCTTCTTGGAATTTGTTGATATTCTCCTCGGTTATCTCTACGCCACTTTCATATTTCTTCACTTTTGGTAAGGTCTTATATAGTTCCAAGGCACTAGCTAGGCTATTCTGAGAAATCAAATATAGTTTCGCCTCGGCGAAATATTGCGTCCCAAGGTTGGTTGTTTCAGTCTCAATTTCTTCGGTCGGCTCGACGCAGCCCAGGCGGATATGCTGGCCATCATAGAAGAAACAGACCAGCCCTAATTCGCGAGCCAAGGTTTCCGGCACCAAAGACAAGGCTTCGGGGCTGATAGGAAAACCGAAGAGATTGACATAATCTCGCCCAGCGCTTTGGGCGATTTGGGCCGTCTTCTTCTCTTCCTCTTTCAGCTTTATTTCCTTTTGTTTTTTTGCAAAACGACCGGCAACGCTTTCTTCGTCGTCGGTCGGGTTAATCAGATTTTCAATGGAATCTAAATCGCTCATACTTGCTCGCGGTTATTTTTTCTTTTGGAAGACCCTTTCTAACTTAGCTAATCCGCCTTTCTCCTTCAGGCGCAGGAACAGAGTTGTCCAACTGGAAATTTGGAAGGTCGTCAGGAAGGAGCCGACGAAAACTATCATTATTAGGCCGAGAATCAGGATCAGGCTGATCAGCCAGACGGCTTTGGCCATTAGGCCGATTAATAGGAGGGGCAGAAGAAATAAGGACATGACGATTAAAGCCGCTAAGCAGACGAAGAAATTGATAATGAAGAGGATAACGGCCATTTCCAAGCTGACTAGCCAGTTTTTCCAGAATAGGTTCCAGCCTTTTTCCAGGGAAGCGACAAAGGAATTGCCTTCCAGGACTTGATAGGCGATAGCGTATTTGACCATCAACGACAAGGAGACAGCAATCGGTAGGAAAATGACGAACAGGATCACGTAGATGGTTAAGAAAGTCGTGGTTTCCTCTATTACCATGAATAAGAGTGGTAAGCTGATGATGAAGAAAACGATACCGATTAGGATTTTAATCAGAATATTTAAGCTTAAGACCGGCCAGAAATGTTTATGGCCTATTGTCAGGCCATTGCGTGGTCCGAGCGCTGGTTCCTTCTTCTTGGCCTTTAGGATCTTTTTTACGCTGTCGACCAAAGCGGCCTGAGAAGAGATTGATAGCCAGACGAAGAAAATAAGCAGAGTGAGGCCAATCAGGAGAATCGACAAGGCGTTCATTATCGCAATTGGGCCGGAGACGCAGACTTGGCCCAGGCCGATCCAGAATGATTGGATTAGTTCCCATAGCGCCAGGAGACCATTCAGGTAGTAATAGGAGCCGTTTATCAAGTTTTGGTTAAGATTTTGCGTTGCTACCTGGTATTCGACTGAGCCGCCGACGGCGGTTAGGGAAGCAAAAAGCCCGAAAAGCCATAGGTATTTATAGCGCCAGGAAATGATCCAGGCCTGCTTCAATAAAGAGCGATGAGAGAACATACTAGTTTTTATTTTTATTTTATTTAAAATTAATTGAAAAACTTGCTAAAGTCTGATAATATTATAACATAATTCAACAATTAATACCAAATAATCTAACCATCCATATATGGCTAAAGTTATTACGGACAAGAAGTTAGTCAAGGAGGTCCTCAGCCGGGGCGTGGAAAAGATATACCCCAGTTACCAAGAGCTGGAAAAAAAACTCCTAAGTGGTGAGCGGATCAGATTATATTGCGGTTATGACCCGACGGCAGCCGCTTTGCATATCGGCAATGCGATTTCCATCAATAAGCTGGCGCAGTTCCAAGCTTTGGGCCACGAGGTCATATTCTTAGTTGGTGATTTTACCGGTTTGATCGGCGATCCGACCGACAAGAAAGCGGCTCGTCGGCAGATGACTTCGGAAGAAGTCGAGCAGAATGCCCGTGGTTACCAAAAACAGGCGTCCGCCTATTTAAGATTCGACGGTGATAACCCCGCCAAGCTGATGTATAATAGCGCTTGGAACAGCCAATTAAATTTCAAGGACTTGATTAGGCTAGCCGCTAACTTTACCGTCCAACAGATGATACAGCGCGATATGTTTCAAGAAAGGCTGAGGGAAGAAAAGCCGATATATTTGCATGAATTTTTATATCCTTTGACCCAGGGATATGACAGCGTGGCGATGGATGTCGACTTGGAGGTCGGCGGTAATGACCAGATGTTCAACATGCTTTGTGGCCGTGACCTCTTAAAGGCTTTGAAAAATAAGGAAAAATCAGTTCTGACGATGAGGCTCTTGGCAGATGATAGTGGCAAAAAGATGGGCAAGAGCGAAGGTAATGTTGTTTTCCTGGATGAATCGCCGACCCAGATGTACGGCAAGGTTATGTCTTGGTCGGACGGCTTGATTTGTTCGGCTTTCGAACTCTGCACTAATTGGCCGTTAGCCGAGATTAACCAGATGGCTAAGGATTTGAAAAAAAATAATGTTAACCCGCGCGACTTGAAAATGAAGTTGGCTCATGAGATAACTAAGATTAACCACGGTCAGTCCGAAGCGGACAAAGCGCAAGCTAATTTTATCCAAACGATCCAGAAGAAAGAACTGCCAGCGGAGATTAAGGTTTGGAAGGCTAAGAAGGGGGATTATAATATTGTCGACCTCCTAGCAGAATCCGGCTTAGCCGTTAGCAAGAGTGAAGCTCGCCGCCTGGTCGAGCAAGGCGCGATCAAGGCTAAGTTCGGCCCGGAGCTTTCAGTCATTAAGGATACGAAAAAGAATATAAAAATCGAAAGCGAAGTGATATTGCAACGCGGCAAGATTCATTTCTTGAAGATTACCCATTGATACCTATGGATTTCTTAGCTGACATAAAAGAACAAATCGCATTCGAACTAAAAATTCCGGTTCGGGATTTTTCCTATCCCCCGCAAGCGGAGTGGGGTGATTTGAGTGCCGCTTGTTTCGAAGTGGCTAAAGGATTGAATAAGGCACCAAATCAACTGGCAATCGAATTAGCAGCTAGTATAAAATCTTGGCCGGAATTCGCACGCTATTTCAGTGACGCTAAGGCGGTCGGGCCTTATCTCAATCTTTTCTTTTCCTCGGGAGCTTTAGCTGAAACTGTAATTAAAGAAGTTAAGGGAGAGGGGAGCCGCTACGGCCTGAGCCCCCAAGGGAAGAAAAAGGTGATGGTCGAATATTCCAATGCCAATACTCATAAGGAATATCATGTCGGTCATCTGCGCAATATTTCCTACGGCGACGCGGTCAGCCGACTGCTACAAGCGATCGGCTATCGAGTCGTGCCCGTCTCATATATAAATGACTTCGGTATCCACGTCGCTAAGACCTTATGGTATTGGCAGAATCACCCAGAGTACCAGAGCCGATTGGAAGCGAAAGGCTACCTTCTCGGTAAATGTTATGCCGCCGCTAGCCAGGAATTGGAGAATAATTCCGAAGCCAAGGAAATGGTCGGCCGGATCATGAAAGAGATTGAGAGTCGGGCTGGAAGTAACTATCAGCTTTGGCAGAAGACCAGACGCTGGAGCTTGGGATATTTCCAAGGTATATATAAGGAACTAGGCATAAAGTTCTCCCATATTTTCTATGAGAACGAGGAAATCGGCAAGGGGTTGGAATTGACCAGGCAGCTGACGGAAAAGGGAATATTTATGAAAAGCCAAGGGGCACTCATCGCTGACCTAGAAAAATACGGATTAGGCGTTCTGCCGATCATCAGGTCCGACGGCACGGCCCTTTATCCGGTTGCTGATTTAGCCTTGGCGTCGGAAAAATTTCGCTGTTTCGGGCTTGATGAATCGATTTATGTCGTCGATGTTCGACAGAGCTTGTATTTTAAGCAGCTGTTCAAGATCTTAGCCCTTATGGGTTACCAGCAGAAGCTGACTCATCTCGCCTATGATTTCGTTACTTTGCCCGAGGGCATGATGTCTTCCCGTACTGGCAATGTCATTGCCTATGAGGAATTGAAGGAGAAGATAGGCAAGAAGTTAGCAGCGGAAACGCAAAAACGTCATGAAGATTGGACGAAAAGTCGAGTAGAGATGGTAGCCAGGAACTTAACGGTCGCGACGATTAAGTTTGAGTTGCTAAAAGTCAGCGCTGACAAGGTTATCACTTTCAATATCAAGGAGTCTTTGAAATTTGACGGCTATACGGCCTGCTATCTCCAATATGGCTACGCCCGCCTGAAAAGTATCTTACGCAAGGAAAAGTATTCCTGGCTCAAGCCGAAAGCCGATTTGGCCGATTTGCAGGAGAAAGGCGAAAAGGAGCTTCTCATGAAGATTGCTAAATATCCAGAAGCAGTAAGATTAGCGGCTGCTACCTATAATCCTAGTGAGGTTGCCCGCTATCTTTTCGAGTTGACGCAGATTTTTAATGACTATTATCACGGAACTAACATATTAAAAGCTAATCCTAAACTAAGAGAGGCGCGTCTCGCTCTCATCAAGGCGGTCGCTCAGGTCCTGAAGAACGGTTTTAAGCTCCTCGGCTTGCCGATTCTGGAGGAGATGTAATATAAGAAGCTAATAAAAATATATGAAGAAAAAAGAAAGCGATACTCCTTTGGATAAAATAGTCTCCCTGGCCAAGCGCCGCGGCTTCGTCTTCCCGTCATCAGAAATATATGACGGCCTGACTGCCGTCTACGATTTCGGTCCCTACGGCGTCGAATTAGCAAATAATATCAAAAGAGCTTGGTGGAAGGAGATGGTCCAGCTCCATGATAACATCGTCGGTCTCGACGCCGCGATTTTTATGAGCCCGAAAGTTTGGGAAGCTTCCGGCCACGTTAAGGGTTTTTCTGACCCGCTAACTGAATGCCGGAAATGCCATGCCCGCTTGAGGCTCGATACCTTACTGGAAGAAGCTGGGATTGCAGCTGATGAAAAAATGTCGGAAGAGGAGATAAATCGAATTTTCGATGATAACCGGAAGAAAATAAAATGTCCGGTTTGCGGTGTTAGCGACCTCACGCCAGGACGAAAATTCAATCTTTTGGTTCAATCAAATCTAGGTAATTTTACGGGAGATTGGGCGAAAGAACCAACCTATCTACGCGGCGAGACTTGCCAGGGGATATATGTGAATTATAAGAATGTCTTAGATACAGCTCGGGTTAAGGTGCCTTTTGGTATCGCCCAGATCGGCAAAGCGTTCCGTAACGAAATTACTGCCAGACAATTTATTTTCCGGACCAGGGAATTTGAACAGATGGAGATGCAATACTTTGTGAAACCAGGAGAAGAGAAAGAAGCTTACGAAGTTTGGCGCCAAGCGCGTTGGGATTTCTATCTCCGCTTAGGGCTAAGCAAGAAAAATATGCGCTGGCACGAGCATGAGAACCTAGTTTTCTATGCCCGCGCCGCCAACGATATCGAGTATAACTTTCCTTTTGGCTTTAAAGAACTAGAAGGCATCCATAATCGTGGCAACTATGACCTGACTCAGCACGGGAAATTCTCCGGCGTCGATCTTAGCTACTTAGATCCGATCGATAATCAGAAATTCATACCTAACATCGTTGAAACTTCAGCCGGCGTCGGTCGCACTTTCCTGGCGGTCATCTGCGAAGCCTATAGGGAAGAGGAAGTCGAAGGCGAAACGCGCATCGTTCTATCTCTTGTCCCGTCGCTCGCACCGATAAAGATTGCAGTCTTCCCTCTCCTCAAGAATAAGCCGGAATTAGTAGCTAAAGCGCGGGAAATATTCAATAGCTTGAAGCAGGAATGGCGCTGTGAATTTGATGATAACGGCAACATCGGCAAGCGCTATCGCCGTCAGGATGAAATTGGAACTCCATACTGTCTGACGATAGACTTTGACAGTCTGGAAAAGGGAGACGTGACCGTTCGTGAGCGTGATTCCATGCAACAGACTAGAATCAAGATATCAGGATTGAAAGAATTTTTCCGGGATAAGTTTTAATGCTCGGAAAAAATTCGTCAGAATGTGATTAAGATATAAAAACTTTCCGCTTCTCGGAATCGAAGCGGAGAGTTTTTTAATCAACCGGCAAAAAATTATCAAAAAGTATTGCCGAATATTTTTATTCGTTGTATAATATAAAAAGATAATCGAAAAATATTAAAATTTTTTCAAGGAAGGAGGTGAGATTATGAAAAAGAAAGCTGCCAAGAAGGCCGTCAAGAAAACCAAGAAGCCGGTAAAGAAGGCTAAAAAAGTGGTGAAGAAGGTTAAGAAGGCCAAGAAGAGAAAATAAATTAAGAATTTATTAATTTTTAATTAATGGATTTTTTAATTTAAAAATTATACGAAAGCCGTTCTGCGCAATCAGGGCGGTTTTTGTATGTTAAAAGGAGCGTTGCCGTAGCAATCGCTCCTTTTAAAAGTACTCCCAGGTTTATTTTCCGCCGCCCATCTTGTTGAAGGCGACGAATTTTCCGCCGGAGTTGGGGATTTCGAAGTCCCCTTTTTCTCCACCGAAGCGCATCCGGTATTTTGCCTCCTTAGGGACTTCTCCATCGAGGAGGGCGATGTCGCTGATGTCCAGAATGATGGTTTTTTCGCCGTCTTTTTTATAATTGATTTTTTTTATGACGGCGACGTCGGCCAGGATGCGGCCACCGGTTTCCGGCAGGATGAAACTTTCCGGGACAAAAAAGTTACGGGTTAAGATTGTCTTGCCCAGGAAATCGAGTTGTTTGTAATGATGCCCGATAGTTTTGGGCGGATTTAGTTTCGAATTAAAATCCCGGCTTACCGGCGTCATGATCTGATGTTCCGGGACCAAGTTCATCCTCTGGTTGTTTTTGCCGGGCATGTCGAGCATTACCCGCTTGAAGGTGCCGATCGTTTCAAAATCGGCGAAAACGAAACTCGCTCCTTCGCTGTTTGCCAACTCCTGGCAAACAAGCATGAATTTGTCTTTTGGGTTCATTTTTCGGGTTTTGGTTAACGGTTAATATTTCTATTTCAGTAATCTCGGTTAAAATTTTTAAAAAACAGTATATTATAGTATCATATTTGATTAATATTGTCAATATTAGTT